>NZ_JBSGBF010000112.1:0-23392 GCF_053601115.1 Streptomyces sp. NPDC004788 | reverse complement strand
GATCCCGCCGCCCGTCGCGCGGATGCCGTACGAGCCGAGCGCGCCGAGCAGCGTCTCGCGCCGCTCCGTGTAGGCGGCCTCGCCGGTCGCCACGATGACCGTCACCCACTCCCGGTCCGCGTCGACGGTCTCGCCCGCCGCCTTCTGCTCGGCGGACCGCTTCTCCTTCTCCGCCTCCAGCCGGTCGGTGTACGCCTGCTTGCGGTTGACCCACAGGCGGGCGCCGCCCGCCCTGACGTCGGAGTAGAAGAGCATCCACCAGTCGCTGGGGGAGTCGCCGGCGACGAGGACCGGCCGTTCGTACTCCGCGATGTAGTCGTGGATGCCGGCGAGCTTTCCGACGTACCAGGTTCCCGGGGTCCACAGATAGGGCGTGACGACCTGCCGCCGGTAGCGGTCGGTGCCGTACTCCGCGCCGAACGTGCCCTGCTCGATCTGCTTGCGCGCGGTGGTGAGGCGGCCGGTCTCGGGGTCCTTGAGCAGCGTCGTGACGCCGATGACGTTCTCCGGCGGGACACCGAGGCCGTACTTCGGGTCCGACACGACCATGCGCACGAGTTCCTCGTGGGCGGCGGTCATCACGTAGACGCGGACGCCGTGTTCCTGAAGGCTGCGGATCAGCTCGCGCTGACCCGCGTAGATGTGCGGCGGATTGACGGTGCCGTGCACCGTCGTGCCGGCGTCGTCGTAGCTGACCGGGATCGGCTTGCCGTAGGCGTACAGCTCGTCGACGTACCGCTTCAGCTCGCCGAGCGTCAGGCCCGAGAACACCTGGGCGATCCACGGGTAGCAGACCTTGTCGTCGATCTCGCAGAGCCGGTTGTAGTAGCCGTAGAGGCTCTCGCCCGGCCGGAACGGTACGAGGCGGAGCGAGGGGTCGACGGTGTCCCGCGTGAGCACGCCCTTCATTTCGAGGAAGGGCAGCAACGACTCCTCGAGGTCGTACCGCCAGATGGTGTTGTCGGCGTCGAAGACGGCGTAGCGGCCCTGGCCCTCGAACCTGCCGATGAGCTTTTCGAGCCGGTCGCCCTGGGCCCGGGGCCAGTCGGCCAGCTCGACGGCGGGCCGGCCGGCGGTGTCGGACGCGGCCGTGACGGATGGGACCGCGGTGGTGCGGGCGGCCGTGGCCGTGGCGCCGGTGAGGACCACCGACAGGACGGCCGCGGCCACGGCGAGAAGGGGACGAGCGGGTACGCGCATGCGGCATCGGCTCCGGGAGTCGGAAGGAGGTGAGTTGTGCGATACGCAACGCAGTGCACTGTTTGGTCCCCAGAGTGAAGTGGTGGCGGCCCTGTCGCGTCAAGGCTCGCGACCGCCTTCTTCGCCTGCCCCGCCGCCGAGTTCGACTCCTTGACAAGGTATGGGGCCAGCTCCAGACTGAGTTGCGTAAAACGCAATCCGTTCCGCTATACGCTACGCACGCGACCGAGGTGTCATGATGATTCCCGTGTGCCGACTCGCGGATCTGCCGCGCGGCGAGGCCTATCGGCTCGACATCGAGCCGCCTGTCGCGGTGTTCCACACCGAGGATGGCGAGGTCCTCGCCATCGACGACACCTGCACCCACCAGGACGCCTCGCTCGCGGACGGCTGGCTGGAGGGGCGCGAGGTCGAATGTCCGCTGCACGCCTCCAGGTTCGACCTGCGGACCGGGGCGGTCGACGCCCCGCCGGCCAAACTGCCCGTCCGGACCCATCAGGTGGTCGTCGACGACGGCATGATCTACGTGCGCCCCTCCGAGGCCGCGCCGAATCTGCCCCCCTGTGTCGCGGCCCGGCTCGGCGCCGGAGGCCCGGCGTGAGGACCGTGGCCGTCGTGGGCGCCTCCCTGGCCGGACTGTCGGCCGCGCGAGCGCTGCGGAAGCAGGGCTACGACGGGCGGCTGGTCCTCATCGGGGACGAACCGCACCGCCCGTACGACCGCCCGCCGTTGTCGAAGGAGTTCCTCGCCGGCCGCATCGGCGAGGCCGACCTCGCCCTTGAGGCGGACGGAGAGGATCTCGGCGCCGAGTGGCTGCTGGGCGTCCGGGCCACCGGGCTCGACCGCGCCGACCGGTCGGTGCGGCTCGCGGACGGCCGTGCCGTGCGGGCCGACGGCATCGTCATCGCCACCGGAGCGGCGGCGCGCGTCCTGCCCGGGAGCGAGGGCCTCGCCGGGGTCCACACCCTGCGCACCCTGGACGACGCCCGCGCCCTGCGGGACGAACTGGCCCGCGGCGGACGGCTGGTGGTGATCGGCGGGGGCTTCGTCGGCGCCGAGGTCGCCTCCACCGCGTACGGCCTCGGCCTCGACGTCACCGTGATCGAGGCGGCCCCCACCCCGCTGGCCGGTCCGCTCGGCGCGACCATGGGCGGCGTCGTCTCCGCGCTGCACGCCGACCACGGCGTACGGCTGCTGTGCGGCGTGGGCGTCAAGGGGCTGAGCGGGGAGCGCCGGGTGGACGCCGTCCTGCTGGAGGACGGCCGCAGCGTGCCCGCGGACACCGTCGTCGTCGGCGTGGGCGCCCGCCCGTGCGTCGCATGGCTGGAAGGTTCCGGCGTCGCGCTCGACAACGGCGTGACGTGCGGCGCCGACGGCCGCACCAGCCTGGCCGGGGTGGTCGCCGTCGGCGACTGCGCCAACTGGTACGACCCGCGCACCGGAGGCCACCGCAGGGTCGAGCACTGGACCGGCGCGCTGGAACGGCCCGCCGCCGCCGTGGCCACGCTGCTCGCGCACGGTGCGACGCGGCCGGGCGTGCCCCGGCCGCCGTACTTCTGGTCCGACCAGTACGGCGTGAAGATCCAGTTCGTCGGCCACGCCGCCGGGGCCGACAGCGTCACGGTCGAGGAAGGCGCCACCGACGAGCGCAGCTTCCTCGCCGTCTACCGGCGGGCCGGCACGCCGGTCGCCGTGCTCGGGATGAACCAGCCGCGGCTGTTCACCCGCTGGCGCAAGCAGTTCACCGCGTGAACGACCCCTCTACGACGTTTCCCGAGGAGTGCACCGTGACATCGACCGGTCTGCCGGACAGCCTGATCGCCACCCTCCCCGGCTCCTCCTACACGGATCCGGCGATCTTCGCCCAGGAGCAGGAGCGCATATTCGAGACCATGTGGTTCTGCGTCGCGCGCGCCTCGGAACTGGCGAAGCCCGGCGCCTTCCGCACCGTCGACGTGGGCCGCGAGAGCATCCTCGTCACCCGCGCGAGGGACAACTCCGTCCGTGCCTACTTCAATGTGTGCCGGCATCGCGGAGCCAAGCTCTGCACCGAGGAGACCGGCGAGGTCAAGCGGGCCTTCCAGTGCCCGTACCACGCCTGGACGTACGACCTGAACGGCAAGCTCGTCGCCGCGCCCAACCTCACCAAGATGCCCGACGTCGGCCGCACCGAGTACGGCCTGGTGAGCGTGGCCGTCCGCGAATGGCTCGGATACGTCTGGGTCTGCCTGGCGGAGAACCCGCCCTCCTTCGAGGAGGACGTCATCGGCGCGGCCGTCACCCGCCTCGGCGACCTGGAGTCGATCGAGCACTACGGCGTCGAGAACCTCTCGGTCGGCAGGCGGATCGTCTACGACGTCAAGGCCAACTGGAAGCTCATCGTCGAGAACTTCATGGAGTGCTACCACTGCGCCACGATCCACCCCGAACTCACCGAGGTGCTCCCCGAGTTCGCGGACGGCTACGCGGCCCAGTACTACGTCGGCCACGGCGCCGAGTTCGGCGAGCAGATCCGGGGCTTCACCGTCGACGGCTCCGAGGGCCTCGACCGCATCCCCGGGGTGACGGAGGAACAGGACCGCCGCTACTACGCGATCACCGTCAAGCCGCAGGTCTTCATCAACCTCATCCCCGACCACGTCATCTTCCACCGGATGTACCCGATGGCCGCCGACCGCACGGTCGTCGAGTGCGACTGGCTCTACCTTCCGCACGTCGTCGAGAGCGGCAGGGACGTCAGCCGCTCCGTGGAACTCTTCGACCGGGTCAACCGCCAGGACTTCGACGCGTGCGAGCGCACGCAGCCCGGCATGAGCTCCCGCATGTACGCCAAGGGCGGCGTGCTGGTGCCCAGCGAGCACCACATCGGGGCCTTCCACGACTGGGTGAACGAGCGCCTGGGCAACCCCCAGGGGTGACTCAGCCCATGTAGCCCATCCGGTGGCTGATCTCCTCCGCACCCTTGAGCAGCACCGGGGAGAGCTCGTGCAGGCGCTCCTCGGTGAAGCGGTACGAGGGCCCGGAGGCGCTGAGCGCGGCGATGACCGTGCCGTCCCGGCCGCGGATCGGGGCGGCCATCGCGTGCAGGCCGATCTCCAGCTCCTCCAGGGTCCAGGCGTAGCCGCGCTCGCGGGCCTCGGCGAGGTTCTTCTCCAGCTTCGTCCGCGAGGTGAGGGTGTGCGGAGTGGACTTCTTCAGGCCCGCCTCGGCCAGCAGCGCGGCCCGCTCCTCGGCGGGCAGGTGGGCCAGCAGGATCTTGCCGCTGGAGGTGGCGTGCAACGGGGTCAGCTGGCCGACCCAGTTGTGCGCGGTGACGGCCCCGGGGCCGCGCACCTGGCAGAGGTTGATCGCGTAGTGCTCCTGCATGACGGCGATGTTCACCGTCTCGCCGATCTCCTCGGCGAGCCGCTCGCAGACCGGGCGGCCCTGCTGGGTGATGTCGATGCGTCCGGTGACCGCACCGGCCAGCCGGACGATCCCGAAGCCGAGCCGGTACTTGCCACGATCGCCCGCCTGCTCCACCAGGCCGCGCGCCTCCAGGGCGCCGAGCAGGCGGAACGCGGTGGACTTGTGGACGTCGATCTCGGCGGCGACCTCGCTGACGCCCGCCTCGCCGCGCTGGGCCAGGATCTCGAGGACGCTGATGGCGCGGTCGACCGACTGCACTCCACCGGCCGGCGAGTTCGACGCTTCGCTGTCTTGGCTGTGGTTGCTCATGGCGAAACTATACGCGCGGTAAACAACGTCGTCGCAAGCTTCGAAGCCCGACCAAAAAGCCCGGCAAGTTGCGTTGTTCGCAACCTGGTGCGCATTGCGATACCGGATTAGCATGCCCCGCATATCTACGGCGCGAGCGAGACGAGGCACTATGGCTCCCCTGCAATACGACTTCGTCATTGTCGGCGGCGGATCGGCCGGCAGCGCACTGGCGAACAGGCTCTCCGCGGACCCGGCGAACCGGGTGCTGGTGCTGGAGGCCGGCCGCTCCGACTACCCGTGGGACGTCTTCATCCACATGCCCGCGGCGCTGACCTACCCGATCGGCAGCCGCTTCTACGACTGGAAGTACGAGTCCGAGCCCGAGCCCCACATGGGCGGCCGGCGCATCTACCACGCGCGCGGCAAGGTGCTCGGCGGCTCCAGCAGCATCAACGGCATGATCTTCCAGCGCGGCAACCCCATGGACTACGAGCGCTGGGCCGCCGACCCCGGCATGGAGACCTGGGACTACGCCCACTGCCTGCCGTACTTCCGGCGGATGGAGAACTGTCTCGCCGCCGACCCGGACGACGAGTTCCGCGGCCACGACGGCCCCCTCGTCCTCGAACGCGGCCCCGCCACCAACCCGCTCTTCGACGCCTTCTTCAAGGCCACCCAGGAGGCGGGCTACGCCCCCACCGACGACGTCAACGGGTACCGGCAGGAAGGCTTCGCCAAGTTCGACCGCAACGTGCACCGCGGCCGCCGCCTGTCGGCCTCCAAGGCGTACCTCAAGCCGGTCAGGAAGCGGCCCAACCTCACCGTCAGGACCCGCTCGCTCGTGACCCGCGTGCTCTTCGAGGGCAGGAAGGCCGTCGGCGTCGAGTACCAGCGCGGCAAGGGCGCCCTCCAGCAGGTCCGCGCCAAGGAGGTGATCCTGTGCGGCGGCGCGATCAACTCCCCGCAGCTGCTCCAGCTCTCCGGTGTCGGCAACGCGAAGGAGCTGAGCGCCCTGGGCATCGACGTCGTCCACGACCTGCCCGGCGTCGGCGAGAACATGCAGGACCACCTGGAGGTCTACGTCCAGTACGCCTGCAAGCAGCCGGTCTCCATGCAGCCGTACATGGCGAAGTGGCGGGCCCCCTTCATCGGCCTGCAGTGGCTGTTCCGCAAGGGCCCGGCCGCCACCAACCACTTCGAGGGCGGCGGCTTCGCCCGCAGCAACGAGGACGTGGACTACCCCAACCTGATGTTCCACTTCCTGCCCGTCGCGGTCCGCTACGACGGCTCCTCGCCGGCCGGCGGCCACGGCTACCAGGTGCACGTCGGCCCGATGTACTCCGACGCCAAGGGCTCCGTGAAGATCAAGAGCAGGGACCCGCGCGAGCACCCGGCGCTGCGCTTCAACTACCTCTCCACCGAGCAGGACCGCCGGGAGTGGGTCGAGGCCATCCGCGTCTCCCGCAGGATCCTCGGCCAGCCCGCGATGGCCCCGTACAACGACGGGGAGATCTCGCCCGGCCCGCAGGTCGAGACGGACGAGGAGATCCTCGCCTGGGTCGCCAAGGAGGGCGAGACCGCCCTGCACCCGTCGTGCACCTGCAAGATGGGCACCGACGAGATGTCCGTCGTCGACCCCACCAGCATGCGCGTGCACGGCCTGGAAGGCATCCGTGTGGTCGACGCGTCGGTGATGCCGTACGTCACCAACGGCAACATCTACGCACCGGTGATGATGATCGCCGAGAAGGCCGCCGACCTGATCCTCGGCAAGGAACCGCAGGCGCCGTCGAAGGCCGCGTACTACCGTCTCCGTGACGCCCGGAAGCAGGTCGGGTAGACCTTGGCCACCGCCGGACTGAGGGCGCTGCTCGACAGCGTCCGCTACGAGGTGCTGCCCGCGAGGACGACCGAGGACAAGGTCCTCGCCCATGTGCCGCGCGACGTCGTCGTCACCGTGACGGCGTCGCCGGTCAAGGGCCTGGAACCGACCCTCGACCTCGCCGGGCGGCTCGCGGCGAACGGTTACCGCGCCGTCCCGCACGTGCCCGCGCGGCTGCTGCGGGACGAGGCGCACCTGAAGGACGTCGTCGACCGGCTGCGCGAGGCGGGCGTGGCCGACGTCTTCGTCCCCGCGGGCGACGCCGACCCGCCGGCCGGGCCCTACGACGGGGCGCTGCCGGTGCTGCGCGGGCTGAGCGAGCTGGGCAGGCCCTTCGCCCGCGTCGGCGTCACCGGCTACCCCGAGAGCCATCCGCTCATCCACGACGACGTCACCATCCAGGCCATGTGGGACAAGCGCGAGCACGCCACGTACATCGTGAGCAACCTCTGCTTCGACCCGCGGGTGCTGGGGGAGTGGATCGCCCGGATACGGCGCCGGGGCGTCATGCTGCCCGTCCATCTGGGCGTCGCGGGGCCCGTGCAGCGGGCGAAGCTGCTGGCGATGGCGACGAAGATCGGCGTGGGGGAGTCGACGCGCTTCCTGACCCGGCACGCCTCGTGGTTCCTGCGGTTCGCGACGCCCGGCGGGTACTCGCCCGACAGGCTGCTGGCGCGCGGCGAGAGGGCGCTCACCGCGCCGTCGGCGGGGGTGGCCGGGCTGCACCTGTTCACGTTCAACCAGATCGCGGAGACGGAGCGGTGGCGCCGTACCGTGATCGACCGGCTCGGAAGCTGACCGCGGGCGTCGTACGCGTGAGGGGGCGGGGCTGGTCTTCCAGCCCCGCCCCCTCACGCCGTACCGCTCAGCGGAAGACCACCGTGCGGTTGCCGTGCACCATGACGCGGCTCTCGCTGTGCCACTTCACCGCGTGCGCGAGCACCTGTGCCTCCACGTCCCGTCCGACCGTGACCAGGTCGCGCGGGGCGAGCGAGTGGTCCACCCTGACCACGTCCTGCTCGATGATCTGTCCCTCGTCCAGGTCCGGTGTCACGTAGTGCGCCGTCGCGCCGACGAGCTTCACGCCGCGGGCGTAGGCCTGTTCGTACGGGCGTGCGCCCTTGAAACTGGGCAGGAAGGAGTGGTGGATGTTGATGGCGCGGCCTTCGAGCCGCTTGCACAGGTCGTCGGAGAGGACCTGCATGTAGCGGGCCAGCACGACCAGGTCGACGTCCAGCTCGCGTACCAGCTCCATCAGGCGCGCCTCGGCCTCGGCCTTGGTGTCCGTGGTGACCGGGATGTGGTGGAAGGGGATGCCGTAGGTCTCGGCCAGCCCCTCGAAGTCCCGGTGGTTGGAGACGATCGCCGGGATCTCGATGTTGAGGGCGCCGGTGCGCCGGCGAAAGAGCAGATCGTTGAGGCAGTGGCCGAACCTGGACACCATGATGAGCGTCCGGGTCGGGGCCGAGGCCTCGCTCAGGGTCCAGTCGATGCGGTAGGCCTCGGCGACGGGCCCGAATCGGTAACGCAGGGTTTTCGCATCCGTGTCCGGGTCGGAGACGTCGAAGTGGACCCTCATGAAGAAACGGCCCTGGAGCCGATCGTCGAACTGCTGGCTTTCCACGATGTTTCCCGAGTTCCTGACGAGGAAGCCGCTCACGGCGTGGACCAGTCCGGCGCTGTCGGGACACGAGAGGGTGAGGACGTATTCACGGCCGGGCTCCGGTCGAGGGTACGTGGGGGACACAGCGACCTCCATTGGTGCGTCATGCACAACATGGTGAGCGATACGCAACATGGTCGGCTCGACTCCCCTTGCGGTCAAGGGTGGTTGGGCAGTGCTGACCCGGCGAAATCGTCATGCGCCGACCCCTTGACGCAGGTCTGCAGGTTCGCCAAGGTGTTCCACCACAAGCAATTGAATGCATGATGCGCAACGCATTTCGGCTGAAGGGCTTGGCGCGTGGCAGACCTGTATGTGGCTGGGGAATGGCGGGATCCGGTGGCCGGCGGATGCCGGGAGATCCGCTGTCCCGCTGACGGTTCGCTCACCGCGACCGTCTCGGAAGGGACGCGCCCCGACGCCGAGGCGGCGATCGCCGCGGCCCGCCGGGCCTTCGACGAGGGCCCCTGGCCGCGCACCTCCGAGCGGGAGCGCGGCGCGCTGCTGCTGCGCACCGCCGACCTCATCGAGCGTGACGCCAAGGAGTTCGCCCGCGCCGAGTCGCTGGACACCGGCAAGCGGCTGGTGGAGAGCGAGTACGACATCGCCGACGTCGTCTCGTGTTTCCGCTACTACGGCGGCATCGGCGGCATCGACGCCGGGCGGGTGATCGACACCGGCCGCGACGATGCCATCAGCCGCGTCGTCTACGAACCGATCGGCGTGTGCGGGCTGATCACCCCCTGGAACTATCCGCTGCTGCAGGCGAGCTGGAAGGTCGCCCCGGCGCTCCTCGCCGGCAACACGATCGTCCTCAAGCCCAGTGAACTCACCCCCTCCACCTCGATCCTGCTGATGAAGGCGCTGGAGGAGGCCGGGCTCCCGGCGGGCGCCGCCAACCTCGTCCTGGGCGCCGGGCCCGAGGCGGGTGCCCCGCTCTCCGAGGACCCCCGCGTCGACATGGTCTCCTTCACGGGCGGTCTGGAGACCGGCAAGCGGATCATGGCCGCCGCCGCGGCGACCGTGAAGAAGGTGGCGCTGGAGCTCGGCGGCAAGAACCCCAACGTGGTCTTCGCCGACGCCGACTTCGAGACGGCCGTGGACTTCGCCCTCACGGCCGTCTTCCTGCATTCCGGACAGGTCTGCTCGGCCGGCGCCCGGCTGATCGTCGAGGACTCGCTGCACGACCGGTTCGTCGACGAGGTCGTCCGCCGCGCCCGGCGGATCCGCCTCGGCGGCCCCTTCGACCCCGAGGCCGAGACCGGAGCGCTGATCTCCGCGCACCACCGGGAGAAGGTCGAGGCGTACGTCGCGGCAGGCATCGCCGAGGGCGCCGTGCTGCGCTGCGGCGGTGAACGGCCCGACGACCCGGCCCTCGCAGGCGGCTTCCACTACCCGCCGACCGTCCTCGACGAGTGCCGGCAGGACATGCGCGTCGTGCACGAGGAGGCCTTCGGACCCGTGCTCACCGTCGAGCGCTTCACCGACGAGGACGACGCCGTACGCATCGCCAACGACACCGAGTACGGACTCGCCGGAGCCGTGTGGACGCAGGACGCCGGCAAGGCCCAGCGGGTCGCCCGGCGGCTGCGCCACGGCACGGTGTGGATCAACGACTACCACCCCTACGTGCCGCAAGCGGAATGGGGTGGCTTCGGGCATTCGGGTGTGGGCCGGGAGCTGGGACCGACCGGCCTGGACGAGTACCGAGAGCCCAAACACATCTGGCAGAACATCCAACCCCGGCCGCAGCACTGGTTCCGCGGCTGAATGCCGAAGAGAGGTCGACCATGACCCCAACGCAGACCGAGGTGTCGCAGCGGCACGGCGCGCACCAGGATTCGGACGGCACTCCGGTCATCTCCGTGCGCCGGCTGTGGAAGGTGTTCGGGCCGAAGGCCGACCAGGTACCGGACTCCGAGGAGCTGCGCGGCCTCACCCGCCGCGAGCTCATGGACCGCACCGGGTGCACCGCCGCCGTCCGCGACGTCGGCTTCGACGTCCGCAAGGGCGAGGTGTTCGTCGTCATGGGCCTGTCCGGCTCCGGCAAGTCGACGCTGGTGCGATGTCTGACCCGGCTGATCGAACCCACCGCCGGTGAGCTCGTCTTCGAGGGCGAGGACATCCGTGCAGCGGACGACAGGCGCCTGCGCGAGCTGCGGCGCCGCAAGTTCTCCATGGTCTTCCAGCACTTCGGGCTGCTGCCCCACCGCCGGGTGGTGGACAACGTGGCCTTCGGTCTGGAGATCCGCGGCATGAGCAGGGCCGAGCGCACCGCGCGGGCCCTGGAGGTCGTGGAACTGGTCGGCCTCGCCGGCTACGAGAACTCCTATCCCGACCAGCTCTCGGGCGGTATGCAGCAGCGCGTCGGCCTCGCCCGGGCGCTGGCCGGCGACCCCGACGTGCTCTTCTTCGACGAGCCCTTCTCGGCACTCGACCCGCTGATCCGCCGCGACATGCAGAACGAGGTCATCCGGCTGCACCACGAGGTCGGCAAGACGATGGTCTTCATCACCCACGACCTCTCCGAGGCGCTCAAGCTCGGCGACCGCATCCTGATCATGCGCGACGGCAGGACGGTCCAGTGCGGCACCGGCGACGAGCTGGTGGGCGCCCCGGCCGACGACTACGTCCGCGAGTTCGTCAAGGACGTGCCGCGCGGCGATGTGCTCACCCTGCGGTGGATCATGCGCCCGGTGGAGCCCCATGACGCCCTGGACGGTCCCGAGCTGGGCCCGGACGTCGTGGTGAAGGAGGCCACCCGGGCGGTACTGGCGGCCGACAGGCCGGTCAAGGTCGTGGAGGACGGCACGTTGCTCGGCATCGTCGGCGACGAGGAGATCCTCGCGGTGGTCGCCGGGCAGGCAGGCGGCGCGTGATGACCGTCGCCCTGGAGAAGTCCGCCCCCCTGGCCGGCGTACGCCGGGTCGGCCGGCGCACGGTGGTGGCCGCGATCCTGGCCGCCTGGCTGCTGCTCTTCGTGATCCTCCGCGGAAGGCAGACCCTGACCCTGGCGGCGGCGGACCTCACCGACCTGCACCGGTGGTTCAACGACGTCAACGACTCGATCGGCGCGGACCGCAACTCCAACCCGCTCTTCCTCTACTTCTTCAACGAGATCCGCCTGGTCATCGACAACCTGGTGACCTTCGTCCAGCACCTGATCTCACAGCCCCCCGCCGGCCGCCCCGTCCCGCAGATCGGATGGCTCGGCGTCGTCGGCATCGCGGGCTACGTCTCCTGGGCCGTGGGCAACTGGCGGGTCGCCCTCCTGGCCGTGGCGGGCTTCACCTTCCTGGGGCTGCAGGGGCTGTGGCAGGAGAGCATGGACACGCTGTCGCTCACCCTCTCCGCGGTCTTCGTGGCGCTGGTGTTCGCGATTCCGCTGGGCGTGGGGGCGGGGCTGTCCGGCCGGTTCAACCGGATCGTGACGCCCTTCCTGGACTTCATGCAGACGATGCCGACCTTCGTCTACCTCGCTCCGCTGACCCTGTTCTTCCTCATCGGCGGAGCCTCCGCCACGATCGCCACCGTGATCTACGCGGCACCGCCCGCGATCCGCATCACCGCGCACGCCATCCGCTCCGTCCCCGAGACCACCGTCGAGGCCGCCGAATCGCTGGGTGCGACACGACGTCAGGCACTGCTGAAGGTCCTGTTGCCCATGTCCAGGCGGACCGTGGTGATGGGCGTCAACCAGTCGATCATGGCCGCCCTGGCCATGGTGACCATCGCCGCGCTGATCGACGCGCCCGGCCTCGGCAAGACCGTCATCCAGGCCCTTCAGTCGCTCGATGTGGGAACGGCCTTCAACGCGGGACTCGCCATCGTCGTCATGGCGATCGTCCTCGACCGGGTGACCACCGCGGCCGGCGCCCGCGAGGAGACGGCCCGACGTTCGAAGAACCGCCTCCTCAGGTGGCGCAGGCCGCTGCTCGGCGCGGGAGCGGCGGCCACCGCGGTCCTCGTCCACCTTTCGCACACCTATGTGTGGGCGGCGGAGTTCCCCGGCGACGGCGGCATCGGCGGTTCCGTCGCGCGCGTGGCGGACACCGTGACCGCCTGGGTGCAGGACAACCTCTCGGGTCTCACCAACGCCTTCCGCGACGGCATCACCAGCGGCCTGCTCAATCCGCTCCAGACGCTGTTCACCGACTCCCCGTGGTGGCTCGTCGGGGCGGTGCTGATCGCCCTCGGCGGCGTGCTCGGCGGTTGGCGGGCCGGGGTCACCACGGCCGTGTGCGTGGGCCTGCTGGTCGGCACCGGCCTGTGGTCGGACGCCATGACGACGCTGGCGTCGACCCTCGTGGCGACGGTGCTGGTCATGCTGCTCGGCATCGTCCTCGGGGTGTGGATGGGGCGCAGCATGCTCGTGGACCGGGTGCTGCGGCCCTCCCTGGACGCGGCACAGGTCATGCCGCCGTTCGTCTACCTCGTGCCGTTCCTGGCGCTGTTCGGCGCGACCCGCTTCACGGCCATCGTCGCCGCGGTCGTCTACGCGGTGCCGGTCGCCATCAAGATCATCGCGGACGGGGTGCGGGCCGTGCCCGGGACCACCGTCGAGGCGGCCGTGTCCGCCGGGTGCAACACCTGGCAGATCATCACCAAGGTTCAACTGCCGATGTCACGGACCGCCCTGACGCTCGCCACCAACCAGGGCCTGATCTATGTGCTGTCGATGGTCGTCGTGGGCGGCCTGGTGGGGGCGGGCGCCCTCGGCTACGACGTCGTGGCCGGATTCTCACAGAGCCAGCTGTACGGGAAGGGGCTCGCGGCGGGACTCGCCATCGTCCTTCTCGGAGTCATGTTCGACCGGATCACCCAGGCAGCGGCGCGACGCGCGAGCGCGTAAGGAGCACCAGCATGGCAGCACAGGTACGACAGTGGGGAATCGGCACGGCCGGCGCAGCCGTCGTGACCGTCCTCGGGCTGACCCTCACCGCCTGCGGCGGCGCGAAGGTCGGTGTCGACTCCGCGGATTCGGGCAGCCCGGGCAAGTGCGGCACCTTCAATCTCGCGGTCAACCCGTGGGTGGGCTACGAGGCGGACGCGGCGGTCGTCGCGTACGTCGCGCAGAAAGACCTCGGCTGTACGGTCAAGAAGAAGGACCTGAAGGAGGAGATCGCCTGGCAGGGCTTCGGGACGGGCGAGGTCGACGCCGTCCTGGAGAACTGGGGCCACGACGATCTGAAGAAGAAGTACATCACCCAGCAGAAGACCGCCGTGAGCGCCGGCTCGACCGGCAACAAGGGCATCATCGGCTGGTACGTGCCGCCGTGGCTGGCCAAGACGCACCCGGACATCACCGACTGGAAGAACCTGAACAAGTACGCGTCCGAGTTCAGGACCTCCGAGTCGGGCGGCAAGGGCCAGCTCCTTGACGGCGACCCCTCGTACGTCACCAACGACGCGGCGCTGGTGACGAACCTGAAGCTGGACTTCAAGGTGGTGTACGCGGGCAGCGAGACCGCGCTCATCCAGTCCTTCCGGGACGCCGAGAAGAACAGGAAATGGGTGATCGGCTACTTCTACGAGCCGCAGTGGTTCCTGTCCGAGGTGCCGTTGGTCAAGGTGAACCTGCCCGCGTACACGACGGGCTGTGACGCCGACGCGGCGAAGATCGCCTGCGACTATCCGGTGTACGACCTCGACAAGATCGTCAGCGCGAGGTTCGCGCAGTCCGGCAGCCCGGCCTACCGCCTGGTGAAGAACTTCACCTGGACCAACGAAGACCAGAACACCGTGGCCAAGTACATCGCGGTGGACAAGATGTCGCCCGAGGCGGCGGCGAAGAAGTGGGTGGAGGCCAACCGCGGCAAGGTCGACGCCTGGCTCAAGTAGCCCACGTCGGGAAGACGGTCCGAGATGCCCGGCGGGCGGTGCGCACCTGTGTGCGCCGCCCGCCGGGCATTGCCGCGTTCCGGCCTGTTCGCAGGCGTCACCGACCCCTTGACACCCCTCTCCGTGACCGGCACATTGAGTTGCGCAACCTGAACCATGTTGCGCAGCAAGCAACTTGACTGGTTTTGAATCAGGAGGTGCGGCGATGGCGGGACCCCGAGTGGTGATCATCGGAGCGGGCGTCGTGGGAGCGGCGCTCGCGGACGAGATCTCCGCACGCGGCTGGACCGAAGTGACCGTGGTCGACCAGGGCCCGCTCCCCGCGACCGGGGGCTCCACGTCACACGCCCCCGGCCTGGTCTTCCAGACGAACTCCTCCAAGACCATGACCGAGCTGGCCCGCTACACCGTCGAGAAGTTCTGCTCCCTCGACGTCGACGGCAAGCCCTGCTTCCTGCAGGTCGGCGGCCTCGAAGTGGCGACCACCCCCGAACGCCTCGCGGAACTGCACCGCCGCCACGGCTGGATCACCGCCTGGGGCATCGAGGCCCGCATACTGAGCGCCGACGAGTGCGTCGAGCGGCATCCGCTGGTGAACCGGGACAGGATCCTCGGCGGCCTGCTGATCCCGACGGACGGGATCGCCAAGGCCGTCCTCGCCGTCGAGGCGCAGATCCGCCGGGCCACCGAACGCGGCGTCACCTTCCTGGCCCGCCACGAAGTCCTCGACATCCGGCAGAGCGAGGGCCGGGTGACCGGCGTCCTCACCGACCGGAGCGAGATCGCCGCCGACATCGTGGTGTGCTGCGCCGGCATCTGGGGCCCGAAGATCGCCCGCATGGCCGGCATGAACCTCCCGCTGACCCCGCTCGCCCACCAGCTCGCCTGGACCGGCCCGATCCCGGCGCTCGCGGGCCAGACGGAGGAGGCGGCACGACCGATCCTGCGCCACCAGGACGCCGACCTCTACTACCGCGACCGCTTCGACGGCATCGGCATCGGCTACTACGGCCACCGCCCGATGCCCGTCTCGGCCGACGACATCCTCTCCGTCGACGAGGCCGACCACATGCCCTCGGTCCTCAAGTTCACCGAGGAGGACTTCGAGGACGCCTGGACCGAGACCCGGTCGCTGCTCCCCGCGACGGCGGAGGCCAAGGTCGAGGAGGGCATCAACGGCCTGTTCTCCTTTACCACCGACAACTTCCCGCTCCTCGGCGAGTCCCAGGACGTCAAGGGCTTCTGGGTGGCGGAGGCGGTGTGGGTCACCCACTCCGCGGGCGTGGGCCGCGCCATGGCCGAATGGCTCGTCGACGGCCACTGCTCGTCCTTCGACCTGCACGAGTGCGACGTCAACCGGTTCGAGCCGCACCAGCTGTCCCCGGAGTACGTCCTGGCCCGCGACTGCCGCAACTTCGTCGAGGTCTACGACATCATCCACCCCCTCCAGCCGTCAGGGGACCCGCGCCCGATCCGCACGAGCCCGTTCCACACCCGCCAGCAGGAGCACGGCGCGTTCTTCCTGGAGGCGAGCGGCTGGGAACGCCCCCAGTGGTACGAGGCCAACGCGGGGCTGGTCGAAGGCCGCACCATCCCCACCCCCGACGACTGGGCCGCGCGGTTCTGGTCGCCCATCGTCGGCGCCGAGGCACAGGCCACCCGTGAGACCGTCGCGATGTACGACATGACGGCCCTCAAACGACTCGAGGTCAGCGGCCCGGGTGCCGCGGACTTCCTGGAGGGACTGACCACCGGCAAGGTCGCCAAGTCGGTCGGCTCGGTGACGTACACCCTGCTCCTGGACCACGACGGCGGCATCCGCAGCGACGTCACCGTCGCCCGGCTGGCCCGCGACCTCTTCCAGGTCGGCGCCAACGGCAACCTGGACCTCGACTGGCTCACCCGCCACCTGCCCGCCGACGGGACGGTCCAGGTGCGCGACATCACCGCCGGTACCTGCTGCATCGGACTGTGGGGCCCCCTGGCCCGCAAGGTCCTGCAGCCGCTGACGGACGAGGACTTCTCGGGCGACGGCCTGAAGTACTTCCGCGCCAAGCGCGCGTACATCGGCTCGGTGCCCGTCACCGCGATGCGACTGTCGTACGTCGGCGAGCTCGGCTGGGAGCTCTACACCACCGCCGACCAGGGCCTGAAGCTGTGGGACACCCTGTGGCAGGCGGCCCAGCCGCTCGGCGGCGTCATCGCCGGCCGCGGCGCCTTCAACAGCCTCCGCCTGGAGAAGGGCTACCGCTCCTTCGGCACCGACATGACCTACGAGCACGATCCCTACGAGGCCGGCGTCGGCTTCGCCGTCAAGCTCGACAAGGGCGACTTCATCGGCAGGGCGGCCCTGGAGCGCCGCAGGGAAGACGTACGGCGCAAGCTGACCTGCCTCACCATCGACGACCCGCGGTCGGTCGTCATGGGCAAGGAGCCGGTGTACGACGGCGACCGCGCGGTCGGCTACGTCACCAGCGCCGCCTACGGCTACACGATCGGCAAGGGCATCGCGTACGCCTGGCTCCCGACGGAACTCACCACCCCCGGCACCACCCTGCACATCGGCTACTTCGACCGGCGCGTCGAGGCGGTCGTCGCAGAGGAACCGCTGTTCGACCCGACCATGTCCCGCCTCCGTGGCTGACCGCGAGGAAGAGGTACCGCCGGTGACGGCACGCGAACACCGTACGAACGCGCTGAACACCCCCCTGGCCGAGCTGGACCCCGAGGTCCATGCCGCTCTCCGCGCAGAACTGCACCGCCAGCAGTCCACCCTCGAGATGATCGCCTCCGAGAACTTCGCGCCGTCCGCCGTGATGGAGGCCCAGGGGTCGGTCGCGACCAACAAGTACGCCGAGGGCTACCCCGGCCGCCGCTACTACGGCGGCTGCGAACACGTGGACGTCACCGAGCGCCTGGCCGTCGAGCGCGTCAAGTCCCTCTTCGGGGCGGGCTTCGCCAACGTCCAGCCGCACTCGGGCGCCCAGGCGAACACCGCCGTCTTCTTCGCCCTCCTCCAGCCCGGCGACACCGTTCTCGGCCTCGACCTCGCGCACGGCGGCCACCTCACCCACGGCATGCGCATCAACTACAGCGGCAGGATGTTCAACGTCGTGCCGTACCACGTCTCCGAGACCGACCACCTCGTCGACATGGAGGAGGTCGAGCGGCTCGCCAAGGAACACCGGCCCAAGATGATCATCGCGGGCTGGTCGGCGTACCCCAGGAAGCTGGACTTCGCGGCCTTCCGGCGCATCGCCGACGAGGTCGGCGCCCTCCTCATGGTCGACATGGCGCACTTCGCGGGCCTGGTCGCCGCCGGACTGCACCCCAGCCCCGTCCCGCACGCCCATGTGGTCACCACCACGACGCACAAGACGCTCGGCGGTCCCCGCGGCGGAGTCGTCCTCACCGACGACGCCGACCTCGCCAAGAAGATCAACTCGGCGGTGTTCCCGGGGATGCAGGGCGGCCCGCTGGAGCACGTCATCGCCGCGAAGGCGGTCTCCTTCAAGGTGGCGGCGTCGCCCGAGTTCGCCGAGCGCCAGGCCCGTACGCTGGCCGGCGCCCGCCTCCTCGCCGAGCGCCTCACCCGGCCCGACGCGGCCGCGGCCGGAGTGAAGGTCCTGACGGGCGGCACGGACGTCCACCTCGTCCTCGTCGACCTGCGGGACTCCGAACTCGACGGAAAGCGGGCCGAGGACCTGCTGCACGGGATCGGCATCACCGTCAACCGCAACGCCGTCCCCTTCGACCCGCGCCCGCCCATGGTCACCTCCGGCCTGCGCATCGGAACGCCGGCCCTGGCCACCCGGGGCTTCACGGAGGAGGACTTCGCCGAAGTCGCCGACGTGATCGCACTGGCCCTCCAGCCCGAGCCCGACGTGGCCGCCCTGCGCGCCCGCACCGAGGCGCTCGCGGCCAAGTACCCGCTCTACCCGCACCTTTCGGAAGACGGAGACGTCCGATGAGCCCCAGCACCCCAGGCGCCGACCTCCCCGACCACCCCGACTGGCTCTGGCGCGATCCCGAGCCCAGGCGCTCGTACGACGTGGTGATCGTGGGCGGCGGCGGACACGGCCTGGCCACCGCCCACTACCTGGCGAAGAACCACGGCATCACCGACGTCGCGGTCCTGGAGAAGGGCTGGCTGGGCGGCGGCAACATGGCCCGCAACACCACGATCATCCGCTCCAACTACCTGTGGGACGAGAGCGCCGGCATCTACGAGCACGCGCTCAAGCTGTGGGAGGGCCTGGAGGAGGAGCTGGACTACCCGATCCTCTTCTCCCAGCGCGGCGTGCTGAACCTCGCCCACAGCCTGCAGGACGTCCGCGACAGCGTGCGCCGGGTGGAGGCGAACCGGCTCAACGGCGTGGACGCCGAGTGGCTGGACGCGGAGCAGGTCAAGGAGGTCTGCCCGATCGTCGACATCTCCCCGCACGTGCGCTACCCGGTCCTCGGCGGCACCTACCAGCCGCGCGCCGGCATCGCCAAGCACGACCACGTGGCCTGGGGCTTCGCCCGCTCCGCGGCCGCCGCCGGCATCGACATCATCCAGAACTGCGAGGTCACCGGCCTGGACGTGGTCGGCGGCCGGGTGGTCGGCGTCCGGACCACGCGCGGTCCCATCGGCGCGGGCAAGGTGGCCCTGTGCTCCGCCGGCCACACCTCGGTCCTCGCCGCCATGGCCGGCATCGAACTCCCGCTCCAGAGCCACCCGCTGCAGGCCCTGGTCTCCGAACTCCTGGAGCCGGTCCACCCCACGGTGGTCATGTCCAACGCCGTCCACGTGTACGTCAGCCAGGCGCACAAGGGCGAGCTGGTGATGGGCGCCGGCATCGACGCGTACAACTCCTACACCCAGCGCGGAGCCTTCCACATCATCGAAGAGCAGATGTCCGCCGCCCTGGAACTCTTCCCGGTCTTCGCCCGCGCCCACGTGCTGCGCACCTGGGGCGGCATCGTCGACGTCAGCCCGGACGCCTCGCCGATCGTCGGCCTCAGCCCGGTCGACAACCTCTATCTCAACTGCGGGTGGGGCACGGGCGGTTTCAAGGCCACCCCGGGCCTCGGCTGGGTCTACGCCCACACCATCGCCCACGACACCCCGCACGCCCTGAACGCCGCCTTCTCGCTCGACCGTTTCACCACCGGCGCGCTCGTCGACGAGCACGGCGCGGCCGCGGTGGCCCACTAGGGAGCCGAACCATGCTGCTCATCCCCTGCCCGTGGTGCGGGCCCCGCGACGAGGCCGAGTTCCACTACGGCGGCCAGGCGCACGTCCCCTACCCCGAGGACCCCGCCGCCCTCACCGACGAGGAGTGGGCGCGGTACCTGTTCTTCCGCGACAACCCCAAGGGCCCGTTCGCCGAGCGGTGGAGCCACGCGGCGGGCTGCCGCAGGTGGTTCAACGCGGTACGGAACACGGCGACGAACGAGATCCTGGCGGTGTACCGGCCGGGGGAGGCGCGCCCGGCCACCACCGAGCCCCGCCCCGTGGATCCGGTCCGACCGGGGAGGGCCGCGACCGAGCCCGAAGGGCGATACCCGAGCACCGGCCCGCAGCCGGGGACGACACGGGAGTTTCCCGCATGGGGCGTGCCCGGTCAGGCGTTCCGGCTGTCGGACGGCGGGCGGGTCGACCGCGACGACCGGCTGGGCTTCACCTTCGACGGCATCCGGTACGAAGGGTTCCGGGGCGACACCCTCGCCTCCGCCCTCCTCGCCAACGGCGTCATCCAGGCCGCCACCAGCATCAAGCTCGGCCGCCCCCGCGGCATCTTCTCGGCCGGCGTGGAGGAACCCAACGCGGTCGTCCAGATCGAGGCCCCCTTCCCCGAACCCATGCTCCCCGCCACGACGGTCGAGCTCTACGACGGCCTGGTCGCGAGCAGCCTCCCGGGCCAGGGACGCCTCGCCACCGAACCGGACCCCGCCCGCTACGACGCCGTACACGCCCACTGCGACCTGCTGGTCGTCGGCGCGGGCCCCGCCGGCCTCGCCGCCGCCGCGGCGGCCGCGCGCAGCGGCGCACGCGTCGTCCTCGCCGACGACCAGCCGGAACCCGGCGGCAGCCTGCTCGGCACCGGCGAACACCTCGACTGGGTGGAGGCGACCCGCGCACAGCTCGAAGCCGCCCCGGAGGTACGCGTCCTGCGCCGCACCACCGTCTTCGGCCACTACGACGACAACCACCTCCTCGCCGTCGAGCGCCGCACCAACCACCTCGGCGCCGAGGCCCCGGAGCACGTCTCCCGTGAGCGCGTCTGGCGGATCCGCGCCCGGCGCGTGGTCCTCGCGACCGGCGCCCACGAGCGCTCACTGGCGTTCGGGGACAACGACCGCCCCGGTGTGATGCTGGCCGCCTCGGCCCGGACGTACCTCCACCGGTACGCAGTGCTGCCCGGCCGCCACGCGGTCGTGTTCACCACCAACGACAGCGCCTACGCCGCCGCACTCGATCTGGCGGCGGCGGGAGTGGACGTCGCGGCGATCGTCGACACCCGGCCCGAGCCGGGGGAGTGGGCCGAGCGGGCCCGGTCCGCCGGGATCGAGGTGCTGGCCGGACACGCGGTCACGGACACGGAGGGCGGGTCCCGCCTCACCGCCGTGACGGTCGCCCCGTACGGGGAGTCCGTGGGCCGACGGGAGTTCGCCGTCGACCTGCTCCTGGTCTCCGGCGGCTGGAACCCGGTCGCGCACCTGTTCAGCCAGGCGGGCGGCAGGCTCCGCCACGACGACGTACTCGGCGCGTTCGTGCCCGACGGCTGCCGTCAGGCGGTGGACGTCGCGGGCAGCGCGAACGGGGCCCACGATCTCGCCACGACCCTCGCGCAGGGCGCGGCGGCCGGTGCCCGCGCGGTCGAGGCGGAGGGCTACACCGCCGAGGCGCCGGCCCTCCCGGCCGTCGCCGCCCAGCCGTACACCCCGCCCATGCAGGTGTTCGCCGTCCCCACCGGCACCGGAGCGCCCCGGTTCGTCGACCTCCAACGCGATGTCACGGTCGACGACCTGGCGCGGGCGACCGGGGCGGGCCTGCGCTCGGTGGAGCACACCAAGCGCTATACGACGGCCGGCACCGCCAACGACCAGGGCAAGACGGGCGGGGTCCTGACGAGCGGGATCGTCGCCGAACTCCTCGGCGTGGACATCTCGGCGCTCGGCCTGCCCACGTTCCGGCCGCCGTACACCCCCGTCTCCTTCGCCACCCTCGCCGGCCGCGACCGCGGCGCGTTGTCCGACCCGGTCCGCACCACCGCCCTCCACGCGTGGCATGTCGCGCACGGCGCCCTGTTCGAGAACGTCGGCCAGTGGAAGCGGCCCCGGTACTACCCGCGGGACGGCGAGGACATGGACGCGGCCGTGCTGCGCGAGTGCCGCGCCGCCCGCGAGGGCGTGGCCTTCATGGACGCCTCCACCCTCGGCAAGATCGACGTGCAGGGCCCGGACGCCGCGATCTTCCTCGACCGGCTCTACACCAACATGATGAGCACCCTGAAGGTCGGCATGATCCGCTACGGCGTCATGAGCCGGCTGGACGGCATGATCTTCGACGACGGCACGGTCATCCGCGTCGCCCGGGACCGCTTCCTGGTCACCACCACGACGGGCAACGCGGCCGCCGTACTGGACTGGATGGAGGAGTGGCTGCAGACCGAGTGGCCCGAACTCCGTGTCCACTGCGCCTCCGTCACCGAGCAGTGGGCCACCGTCGCCCTGGTCGGCCCGCGTTCTCGCGAGGTGCTCGGCTCGCTCGCGCCCCGACTTGCGGTCGCCAACGCCGACTTCCCGTTCATGGCGTGGCGGGAGACGACGGTCGCGGGCATCGAAGCCAGGGTGTGCCGGATCAGCTTCTCCGGCGAACTCGCCTATGAGATCAACGTGTCACCGTGGGAAGCCCTCGCCCTGTGGGAGGCGCTGTACGAGGCGGGCGCCCCGCACGGCATCACCCCGTACGGGACGGAGACCATGCACGTCCTGCGCGCGGAGAAGGGGTACCCGATCATCGGACAGGACACCGACGGCACGGTCACCCCGCAGGACCTCGGCATGAGCTGGGCGGTGTCCAAGAAGAAGCCCGACTTCATCGGCAAGCGCTCCTACGCCCGCGCCGACACGGCCCGCCCCGACCGCAAGCACCTCGTCGGCCTCCTCCCCGAAGACCCGGCCGCCCTCCTCCCCGAGGGCACCCACCTGGTCGCCGACGGCGAACTGCCCGCCCCGCCCGTCCCGATGCTCGGGCACGTCACCTCCAGCTACCGCAGCGCCGCCCTCGGCCGGACCTTCGCGCTCGCCCTGGTCAAGGGCGGCCGGGACCGCATCGGCGAACGCCTCTACGCCCCCGTCGGCGACCGGCTGCTGCCGGTGACGGTCGCAAGCCCCGTCCTCTACGATCCCGAGGGAGCCCGCCGCGATGGCTGACACCGCTCCGACCGCACGGCAACGCAGCCCGCTGGCGCATGCCGCCGACCGCCTGGCCGCCGCGACGCGCTCCTCCGGGGGCGCGGTCCGCCTGGCCGAAGTCCCCTTCCTGGCCCAGCTGAACCTCCGCCTCGACGCCAAGAGCCCGGCGGCGGACGCCGTCGGACTCGCTCTGGGACTGCCCCTGCCCCTGGAGCCGGACACCGTGGTACGCGTGGGGGATCTCGGCGCGGTGTGGCTCGGCCCCGACGAATGGCTGGTGGTGGGCCGGCCCGGCACCCAGCGGGACCTGGAGGGCCGGATCCGCTCGGCGGCCGGGGACGAGCACGTCTCCGTCACCGACGTCTCCGCCCAGCGCACCACCGTCCTGGTCAGCGGAGCGCGCGCCCGCGACCTGCTGTCCCACGGCTGCCGGCTGGATCTGCACCCGCGCGCCTTCGGCCCCGGCCGCTCGGCCCAGACGACGCTGGCCCGCGCCCAGGTCGTCCTGGTGGCCCGGGACGAGCCCAGGGCAGGGTTCTGGGTGCTCGTACGCTCCTCCTTCGCCGGCTATCTGACGGACTGGCTCCTTGACGCGGCCGTCGAATATGGGACTCGGCGCTGAACAGCACGCCCTGCGCGTTGGCGAGGACGCCGACCGGGTAGCCGTGCAGCCGCGCCCAGCCGGTCACCAGGCTCGGCCC
>NZ_JBSGBF010000111.1:0-23400 GCF_053601115.1 Streptomyces sp. NPDC004788 | reverse complement strand
AAAACAAACACCCACAATCCGAGTTTCGTTCGATTGTTATTGTTTTTCTGTGGTGTGATGTTCCTACGGGCCTCCGCGTCGCGGACGTCCGCGACGCGGAGGCCCACGACATAACTGCTTTAAAGCCCCGGGGTAAGCCCCCTCCCAACCCCTCCAGCCTCCCCGGGGCCCGCCCGTCAGAGCCCGTCACCCGGACGGGTGACTTGGGCCAACTCGGCTGGATTTGGCGCGGGTTGCCTGGCATATGCTCACGCCAGCACCACCCCACAACCCCAGACATGCGACGGCCCCCGGCCGGGACTGGCATCCCGATCGAGGGCCTGACCACGAGGAAGTTAGGCCCTTCCCGATGGCTTCGACGCAGCCTAGCGCGCCCTCGCGCGCCTCCGGGCTCATTCACGTCAACGTCCGCCACACGACCCACTACACGGTCGTGGGCAACCACCTCGCCCAGCACCGCGAGCTCTCGCTGCTCGCCAAGGGCCTGGCCGTCTACATCCAGTCGCTGCCCGCCGGAGCCTCCGTCGGCATCAAGGCCATCGCGGCCCTGCACCCGGAGAGCGAACTGCGCATCGCCGCCGCCCTGCGGGAGCTGGAGAAGCACGGGTACCTGAAGCGGACCAGGCAACGTCGGCCCGACGGCACGTTCGCGCAGCACACGATCTCGTACAACAGGCCGGGGGCTGAGCCCGAGCCCGTACCCAGGACGCCGCCCCCGCCGCCACCGGAGCCCAAGCCCGTATCGAAGCCGAAGCCCCCCGCCCCCACCTCTCTCCCCCTGTCCGAGCGCGACCGCCCCGCCGCCGCCCTCCTCACCAACCTCCGCGTCCACGAGCCCCGCCTCCTCCTCGGCGAGCGCGACATCGAGCGCCTGGCGCCGGGCGTGACGGCCTGGCTGGACCGGGGCGCGGCCCCCGACGCCGTCACCCGCACCCTCTGCGCGGCCCTCCCGGAGAACCTGGCCCACCCGGCCGGTCTCCTCTCCCACCGCCTCACGGCCCTGCTCCCGCCGCCGGTCGCCGCCGCGCCCGTCACCGCCCCCGCCGCCCCCGCCGCCCGCGTGACCCTCACCTCACCCCGCTCCCCCTTCGAGGAGTGCGCCGACTGCGGCCGCCCCTTCCGCGGCGCACCACCGTCCGACGGCCTCTGCCGCGACTGCCGCCACACCGACGCCGAAATCGAGGCCGCCTAGCCGTGCACCAGGCCCTCCGCGCCGCCCTGGACCGCCTCGACGGCACCGTCCCGGGGAAGTTCGAGATCTCCGTCGAAGGCATCGTCCACGAGCTGACGGCACCGAACAGCCCCCACGAACTGACCGTCGCCAGCCTGCGCAAGCGGCTGGAGCAGCCGCTGCCCGACAATCTCGGTACAGGAGGTGATCAGAAAGGGCTCCGAAGACCGGGAAGATCCGCAGGACGAGAAGGTCTGGGCGCACATACATCCGAGCCGACAGGCATTCCTTGATCTCGTGCGCGACCAGCTGAGTTGAACCCCGGGCGGGATTCAACAGCTGTCGTGAGCGGCCCGGGACGAGCAGCACCAGCTCCGGCCTCCATTGTGCGGCGAGCGTCATCTGCTTCACCGGCTTCTTGAGGGGCGCAAGGCCGGCCTTGGGGCATCAGGCGTGCATGTCCACGGACCAGCAGGACGCCATCGAATAGCCCCTTGGCCCAACGACAAGCTGATCACGATGACTTCGGAACGACTCGTCCAGGACTGGACGACTCAGACCAGCTCCCGCATGCGGCGCACCGGGCTCGCCAGGAGGACGGTGGGGAAAGCGAGCGAGGACAGGGCCATCAGGAGCAGGGCCGGGCGGGGGCCGAAGGCCGAGGCGGCGGCGCCCGCGGCGAGGGCGCCGAAGGGGATGGTGCTCCAGGAGACGAACCGCGCGGTGGCCGTCACCCGGGACAGCAGCTCCGGCGGGGTCCGGGTCTGGCGGTGGGTGCGGGTGACGATGGCGGTCACGACCACGCCGCCGTAGAAACCGGCGCTGCCGAGGGCGAAGACCACCGCCGCCGCCCAGCCGGACCAGGACCCCGCCACCCACGTCCTTGCCGCCCCGGCCCACGCCCCGGCCGGCGGCATCAGGAGTGCGGAGGCGGCGGCGACGACGGCCGCCCGGCACAGCACCCGCCCGCTGCCGAACCGGGACACCAGGCGGGGGGTGAGGAACGCGCCGACGACGCTGCCGAGACCGCCGGTGGCCATCAGGGCGCCGACGGCGGCGGGCGGGGCGTGGAGGGTGCGGACCAGGAAGACCGGGGTGAGGGTCATCAGCCCGCCGTACGGGACGTTCACGGCGGTGGCGGCGGCCACGCAGGGCCGGATGACCGGATGCCGGGCGACGAACCGCAGCCCCTCGCGGATCTGCTCGCGGACGGAGGCCGCCTGACCGGGCGGGCCTGTGTGCGACGGTGCGCGGGGCAGGCTGCGCAGGAGAGCCGCGGAAACGACGTAGCTGACGGCGTCCAGCAGCATCGCCCCTGCACCGCCCACGAGTTGGACCAGCAGCCCGCCGATCCCCGGCCCGGCCAGCTCGGTCGCGGCGCCGCTGCCGGAGACGAGGCTGTTGCGGGAGGTGAGCTGCTCCTTCGGGACGAGGGAGGGGAGGAAAGTCGAGTTGGCGACGTCGAAGAGGACGTTCGCGAAGCCGACGAGCAGGGCGACGGCGACCAGTTGGGCGAGGCCGAGCGCCCCGAGGGCCGCCGCGACCGGCACCGAGGCCACGGCGGCGGCCCGGAGCAGGTCCGTCGCGACCTGGAGGCCGCGCAGCGGCAGCCGCCGGACCAGGACGCCGGCCGGCAGGCCGAGCAGCAGCCAGGCGACATAGGCGGCGGCCGTGATCAGCCCGACCTGGACGGCAGAGGCGTGCAGCGTGACCACGGCGACGAGCGGCAGGGCCACCGCGGTCACCTGGTCGCCGAGGCGGCTGACCGTGGAGGCGGTCCAGTAACGCCAGAAGACTCCCGCGCCGCGCCGCCCGCCCCGTACGGGCACCGGCGCCTCCGTCGTGTACGTCATCGCCTCAGGCCACGAGGAGACGCAGGCCGAGCTCGGCGGCGTCGAGGCCGAGGAGGTCGTGGTTGCGTTCGGCCCACCGGCCCGAGGAGAGGTCCTCGCGGAGCCCGTCCACCGCACGCCGCTCCGCCCCGGCCCCGACCCGGGCCCAGACCGAACTGCCGCGCCGCACCCGCTCGTCCAGATAGGCCTCGGGCCGGCGCCAGTGCGCCTCGAAGAAGCCGTCGGCGCAGTCCCAGGGGATGAGCACGGGCTCCATGCGGGCCCCGATGGCGTCGGCCAGCCGGTCGACAGGGGGCCGTCCGGCGACGAGGCCCGCGACCTCGGGCAGGTAGTCGCGGGACAGCCAGAACCGGTGGCGCCAGCCGATGTCACTGGCGTCATGCGTGAACACGACCACCCGCCGCGCCACCCGCCGCATCTCGCGCAGCCCGGCGATCGGGTCGTGCCAGTGGTGGACCGTGCTGAAGGCCATGGCGGCGTCGAAGGCCCCGTCCTTGAACGGCAGGCGCTCCGCGTGGGCGGCCACGCACGGGGCGGCGCCCGAGGGACGCTGGGCCCGCATGACGGCCGAGGGTTCGACGGCGGTGACATCGCGGCCGGGAGGCTCGTACGAGCCGGTGCCGGCCCCGACGTTCAGCACGGTCCGCGCGTCCCCGAGCGCGTCCCAGACCTGGGCGGCGATCCGCGGCTCGGTACGGCGGGTGCGGGGATACGAGGACCCGATGGCGTCGTACAGCCTCGCCCCGAACGCCCTCAGCTGCTCCTCCGGAGGCGTCCTGACCCCCAGCGCCCGCGCGGCCAGCTCCCGGTCGATCGCCGTCACCATGGCGGCGGCGCGGTCACGCTGCTCGGACAGCAGGCCGCGCAGCCGGTGCAGGTGCGCGACCGCGTCGGTGGCGGGGTCGTCGACGAGACCGGCGATCTCGCGCAGCCCGAAACCGAGCCGCCGGTAGCCGAGCACCTCGCGCAGCCGCTCCACGTCGCCCGCCGAATAGGCCCGGTATCCGGCGGCGGTCCGCGCGGAGGCGCGTACGAGGCCGATCTCGTCGTAGTGGTGCAGCGTACGGACACTCACGCCGGCCAACTCGGCCACGCGCCCCACGGTCAGGTGTTCTTCCACGCCCCCGACGATGCGGCATCACGCCACGTGAGGGTCAAGCGCCGATGACGCGGACCCGGGGGGCAGCTCGTACCGAGGAGGGCCCTACTTCGTCTTGAAGCAGGCCGATTCGACGGTGACTTCGATGAAATCCTGCGGATTGCTCTCGTTCTTGCTCGCCTTTTGCAGGCGCACGTCGACCGCGAATTCGCGCCCGCTCGACTCCGCGACGATCTGAGGGCTTTTCGCGCGGCTGCTGTCCACACCGTCCTTCACGATCCGCCAGCCGTTCTTGGGGAGCTCGGCCCGCAGGCGGTCGAAGGCCCGCTGCAAGTCGTCGAAGGGCACCCCGTAGACGCTCCACGGGTGGGTGGCACGGTAGACCCGTTCGTCGCCCCCGTCGTCGGTGCACGGCGCGATCAGCGCTCCCGTTTCGGTGACCTTTGCCTTGAGCGCCATCATGTCGAGGACTCGGCTGGACGTTTTCTTCGTGTCGTCCTGCACCGCGACACTGTCGCGCACGTCCACTTTCGCCTCATTTCCACCCGAGCACGCCACAGCCAGCGCGCAGGTCGCCACAACAGACACGAAAACCGAAAATCGCCTACTCAAGTTCAACCCTGTCATATCGGCCGGCTATGACGGCTGCCTGGTTTCGAAGACTCAGAGAGCCTTCGTTGAAGAATGCTGTGTGTCCACTCGCGTCACTCTTCATGACGTTACCGCCGAACCATGGGTCGGTCGGAATGGTCCCGTTGTCACCCAGCCCCATCACGCGACCGCCCTGCCGCACCACCTGATCGTCCCAGGGGCCGCCCATTGCCCACACGTGCTTGGCCCCGACGCCCAGGTCCGCCGCGTGGTCCGCCTGGACGCCGGGACTCCCCGCGAAGACGAAGTCGTCCATCGCCGAGGAGTCCTTCCAGCTGCCGGACTGTGCCGCGACACCGACGACCGTACTGCCGTAGCTGTGACCGATGACCGTCGTGTGGGCCCCTCGATGCCCGAGTAGGTATCCGGGACGTAGACGCCCACACGGTCGGCCGTGTCCGGGTTTCCGTTGGCGAGGATGACCTTTCCGTCGCCGAGTCCGGTGGGATCGAAGCCGAGCAGGTAAGCCTCCGGCAGGCCGCGCTCGCCGGTCCTGTCGAAGCGTGCGTGGATGGCGTCCATTCCCTTCATGACGCCCTCCATCCTCGACTTCTTGTCCCCGTACTTGTCCTGCCACTCCCGCCATTCCAGAGTGATCACGGCAACGGGGTAACCACCGTTGGGATTCGGGGCGTACTTGTTCGGCTCCTTCGGGATGCCGTCGAGCTCCAGCTGGTACGCCGCCTTCGTCTCCGCCAGGACCATGCGGTTCGCCTCGTTGCGGATGTCCGAGGGAAGCCCGTTCATCGCCCCGAGCGCGCCGGGGTGGACGGAGAGGTAGTCGGCGCGCTGCTCCGGGGTGAGGCTCTTCCACCACTCGGCGTTGTCGTCCGGCGTGAATCAGCGCAGGATCTCGGCCCGCGCCCTCTCGTTCGGCGTGCCGATGTCCCAGAAGCGCACCGTGCCTCGCGCACCGCCGTAGTCGCCGGTGCCGCCGGTGATGGCCATGTCGAGCGGAGCCGTGTCGCCCTTCGTCCAGAGCGACTGCATCGTCAGGGAGCCGCCCTCGACCTCCATCGTGATCACGCACTGCGTCGTGGTCTGTCCGTCGGTGATGGAGATGACCTGGCACGAGCCGCCCCCGCGCCCGACACCGCGGCCGTCCTTCAGGGCCGTGCCGGAGTAGACGTCCATGTCGCCGAGGCTCGGGCCTGCCGGGCCGAGGTCCACGGCCTCGTACTGGTCGTTCTGGACCTTGAGTTCGAGGACTTCGACGTGTCCCTTGCGCGGGGCGGGGGTGTCGGCGTCGGCGTTGCCCACTGCGGCGAAACCGATCGCGGCAGTGGCCAGCCCGGCGGCAAGGAACCTCTTGAAGACCATGGTGGATCTCCTCGCTGTGATCTGCGCGTGTCTGCGCTTGGCTGCGTGTGCGAACTCCTTCGACGCTATGACCTGGGAGTCGGCCTTTTCCAAGACCAATTTCGCTATGGCGCCATACCCTTGGGCGCATGGCCCAGCGGCACCGAGCCGACTCGGGCCTGCCGCGCGTCCTCCGCGAGATCGGAGTCGCCAGCGGCGGGCTGCCCCGAAGGGCGCCCGCCCGTCCCCTCAGAGCGCGGCGACCTCACGCACCGCCCTCGCGATCGCGCGGTAGTCCCTGTGCAGGATCCTGTCGTGGTTGCTGGCGACCTTCGCGCTGACGCGGATGTTCGGGTTGCGGGCGACCACCGCGTCCAGGCTCGCGCGGATGCGTTCCTGTTCGTCGCCCTTGCTGCCGAGGGACGCTCCCGAGGCGAGCACGTAGCGCGTCGGGACGGTGATGGCGTCGAGGACGGGGGCCAGTTCGCGCTCGCGGGAGATCCTGCCGAGCTCGATGTTGATCTCCGCCATCTGCCGGGCGCCCAGCCGCGGGACCAGGCCCGTCGGGCGCAGCAGCGGCGCGATCCAGCTCACCCGGCGGAAGAGCTTCCGGATCCGCTGCTCCAGGGCGTCGTCCAGCCAGTCGTACGGCTGCGCCCCGTCGACCAGGACCGCGCCGATCGCGCGGTCGGGGTTGCGGCTGGCCCAGTGGGCGCCGACGAAGGCGCCGTACGACCAGCCGACCAGTACGGCCCGCTCCACGCCCCGCGCGGCGAGGACGGCGTCGACGTCCCGTACCGCGGCCGCGAAGGAGTAGTCGGAGGAGAGCCCGGACTTCTTGCCGCGGGCCCGCTCGTCGTAGGTGATGTGCCGGAAGTCGGGGCCGAGTTCGGCGATGAGGTACTTCCAGTAGCCCTGAGTCGCGAACTGGCCGTTGAGGTAGAGGATCGGGGTGCCGGTGCCACCGGTGTCGGTGACGGCGAGGGCGGTGTCGTCGACGGGCACCATGCCGGACCAGTTCGCGTTCATGTCTTCCCCCTTGGGTGTCGATACGGGTCAGAGGCTGCGGGCGGTGATGTCGCCGCGGGTGGTGGTGGCGCGGATGTCGAGCTCGGTGGTGCCGTCGTTGCGCAGGGCGTTGCTGACGCGGCCGTAGGAGGTGCCGGCGTCGAGCGCGGCCGAGACGCCGGCCGCCGCGCCGACGGTGATGTCGCCGTCCTGGGTGCGGAGCACGAGGGTGCCGCGGCCGGCGGCCTCGGTGACGCTGATGCTGCCCCGGGCGGTGCTGATGGCGCCGGGGCCGGTGAGGCGGCCGATCTCGACGTCGCCGTCGGTGGCGGTGAGGCGGAGGCTCGCGGCCTCGTCGATCTTGATCTGGCGGTACGCGCCCTCGAAGGCGACGTCGCCGAGGCGGCCGACGACGCGGAGCTCGGCGGCGGCGGTCCGGGCCTCGACGGAGGAACCGGCGGGGAGCTGGACGGTGACCTCGACGGAGCCGGAGCCGGTGCCGAGGAGCTTGTTGGCGGGCTCCGGGGCCTGGATCCGCAGGACGCCGTCGGCGTAGCTGACGGCGGTCTGCTCGGCGGCCTTGACGTCGCGGTTCTTGGCGGCGTTGGCGGGACGGACGTCGACGGTGGTGTCGGCGCGGTCGGCGGCGATGAACTGGACGCGGCCGGCGGGGATGTCGAGGACGGCGGTGATCGGGGCGGTGGTGGCGAACTTCTGCATCGTTCTCTCCTGCTGCTCGATGTGCGCTGTCGGCGTTTCCGACATCGAAAACGCTACGTTGCTTTCCAGATTCAGGCAACAGACTCGTTGCACAACTCCCGCGTCATCGCAGGTCAGATGAGAAAAAGTGTTGCAACCGGCTCACGCCTAACGCAACGACGATCACATCATCCATTGCAATGGAATGAGAGTGAACGCTAAGCTGGCGCCGCCGCAGGCCACGCACGGCCCACACACGGCCCACGAACGAACCGAGGAGAACGCGATGCCGGGAGGCAGGCTCACCCAGCAGGAACGTCAGCAGATCGCGCTGGGGCTGGCCGACGGCCTCGCCTACGCCGAGATCGCGCGCCGCCTCGAACGCCCCACCTCGACGATCACCCGCGAGGTCATGCGCAACGGCGGCCCCACCGCCTACCGCGCCGACCTGGCCCACCGCGCCACCGAACGCCGCGCCCAGCGCCGCAGCCCCGCCACCGCCACCGCCACCGCCACCGCCAAGGGCTCGCAGGCAGTGCCCCAGCCGCACGGACGCGACGCGGACGTCGTACGCGAGTACGAGGAGGTGCTGGCCACCGTCCTCATGCACTCGGGCCTGCCCAAGATGATGGCCCGGGTCATGGCGGCCCTCTACACCACCGACGCCGGCAGCCTCACCGCCTCCGAACTCGCCCAGCGCCTGCAGGTCAGCCCGGCCTCCGTCTCCAAGGCGATCACGTTCCTGGCCGACCTGGAGCTCGTCCGCCGCGAGCGCGACGAGCGCCGCCGCGAGCGCTACTTCGTCGACGACGACCTCTGGTACCAGTCGATGCTCCGCAGCGCCCGCGACAACACGCGGTTCAGCGAGACCGCTCGTGAGGGCGTCGCCGTCCTCGGCCCCGGCACCCCGGCCGCGAACCGCCTCGAAAACGTCGCCCGTTTCCTCGACTTCATCTCGGAGAGCATGCTGCGCGCGGCGGAACAGGCCCGCGAGGTCCTCTACACGAAGGCCGACGCGAACACCGAGGCGCACACCGAGGCGAACACCGACGCGAACACTGACGCGAACACCGACGGGGCGGAGGGCAACTCCTAGGCACGGCGGAGGCGGAGGTGCGGTCCGACCGCACCTCCGCCTCCACGCTCCTCCGGGAGCGTCCTGCCGGCCGCCTAGCAGAAGCCGAGGCGCCCGAAGCGCGAGCTCCACTGGGTCTGGCTGTTCTGCCGCTCGTTCACGAGGTAGGCCCGGTTGCCGACCGGGCAGCCCGTGGCGGGGCTGGGGTCGATCGTGACCGCCGAGTAGTCACCCCAGCGCCCGACGGGGTCCGCATCCGGGTTGTAGAAGGTGCTCGCCGTGGGCCCGAAGGTCGAGCCCCCGGAGAAGGTGGTGGCGTCGGTCGCCAGGCGGCCGCTGCCCTTCACCCTGACCTGGTGCGGTGTCGTGTTCGCACCGCCGAGATCGGTGGCCGACCAGGTGACGAAGAACCGCCCGATGGGGTTGTCACCGGTGCCGCCCACGGCGGAGCCGACGATCGACGGGTTGAAGTCCAACGAGGTCCCGGTCTCGTAGAAGAGGCCGGCGGCGGTCAGGGCGTTCGTGGTGGTGTTGATCTGGTACCACGTCGGCGTCGACTGGGAACCCTGCGCGTGGACGTTGAGGAGCTGGTTGCCGATCTGCGTGCTGGTGTTCTGGAAGCGCGCGTCCAGCGTGTCGAGCGTCTGGTCCGTTCCCGGCTGCGCGGCCGGGGAGGGGGCGCTGAACGCGTCCACCGTGACGTTGGCCGGACCCGAGATGTTCGCGCCGCTGCGGCCGAGGTTGGCGGCCTTGAACACCTTCAGGTGCGTGTTGTCCGCGGGGCTCGCCGCCACGAGGAAGGCGTTCGTGTTGTTGTCCTCCACGATCGGAGGCGCGACGGTGCCGGGCGTGCCGAGGAAGAACACCGGGACGCTGAAGCCCAGCCCGTTGTAGATCTGCGCCTTGCCGATGCCGAACGCGACCGACCTGACGTAACTGGTCGGGCTGAAGATGTTGGCGGTGACGATGGCGGCGTCCTGGTCGAGCCCGAGCTGCGGGTAGTCGAAGAAGCCGCCGAAGCCCTGCACGGGGACCCGGTAGACGTAGTACGAGCCCTGGGCGTCCGACCCCTTCGACACGGCGATGAAGTGGAACTGGACGCCGTTGGCCTGTGGGAACGCCTCGGCCGTGATGACCCAGCGGTTCCACGTCCTGTCGTAGACCACGCGCGGATCGAAGATCGTCTGGTCGGTGTAGCCGAAGAAGCTGGCGAAGGAGGTCTGCTTCTTCAGGGTGCCGCCGGTCTTGTCGAAGACGCTGACGCCTTCTCCGTTGGTGACCTCGACGAAGTCGGACTTGCCGGCGGCACCGTGGGTGTCCGGCGGGTAGAGGCTGGTGTGCTGGGTCGCCCCCTCATAGCTGAACTGCTTCCCGGGCGGGGCCAGCAGGGGCGCCTGCCCCTGCCGGTTGCCGATGGACGGGCGCCGCAGCTGCGGCGCCCGCCGGGCCGCCGCCTTCAGCTCCTCCCGGGTCGCGGTGTAGCGGGGTGGCGGCACTGGTCGCGGATGCTCCGCCTGGGCCGTGCCGGAAGCGGTGACCTCCTTGGCCGCGGGTACGGTCAGCCACGCCTTCGCCGGCGCCTCGGCGGCACTCCCCGGGGCGCTCCCGGCGGCGGAGTCACCGCCGTCTCCCGGCTGCGAACTCATGGCGGTCTGAGCCATGCCGACGCCCATCGCGAGCGCGGTCACGGCGGCCAGCATGGCGCGGCGAACCCTGCGTGTGGTTGCCAATGTGTTTCCTTCTCTCCCGGAGCCCGGACGACGTGGCCGCGGGTGGGCGGCCACGTCGCATCGTGGGTGCGGGGAGAGGGGCAAGGACGCAGGTCACGGCTGTTTCGCCGCGTTTCATCCATTCGCAGGCCGTCATGTCGCTGCAACGGACGGAGGGACCGGGGTGGGCTGTCGGACCTCAGGCCGCCATGACGCAGAACAGGTGGCCCTCCGGGTCGGCCAGCACCGTCCAGCCGTCCCCGCCGGGCTGGAAGTCGGGCTTGGTCGCGCCCTCGGCGAGCAGCTCCTTCACCGCGATCTCCCGGTCGGCGACCTTGAAGTCGAGGTGGGCGTGCTTGGCGGCGTCGGGCCAGGCCGGGCCCTGGTAGCCGTCGACCCGCTGGAAGGCGAGCTGGACCGCGCCCTGGCCGACGGAGGCCCAGGAGTCGTCGGCCGAGTTGATCTCCCAGCCGGTGACCTTGGCGTAGAACTCGGCGAGCGCCCGGGGGTCGGCACAGTCGATGACGATCGAGCTGAGCTGTGCGTTGACGGCCATGGATGGTTCCCTTCGTGTCTTCACGTGGCCTCCAGGATCCGGTGTGACGGCGGTGAACGTCTTGAAGATCCTTGCGGGTTGCGGTTGCGGGGTTTCCCGGTCGATCTTTCGTCCCCCGCGTGTCACACCCGGCGCGTAGGGTCCGGAGCATGCTGTCCGCCTCGCCCCTCGCCCGCCGGCCCGAGTTCACCGTGTCCGTGGTGGGGTGCCGCTCCGACCACACCCGGTGGTCGGAGCCGGAGACCCATGACAGCCACCGGCTCGTGCTGGTACGGAGCGGCCGCTTCCGGCGCTGGGCGAACGGCACCGACGCCGATCTCGACCCGACCATGGCCTACTTGGGCGCGCCCGGCGAGGAGGAGCGCTTCGCGCATCCGGCCGGCGGCGACGTCTGTACGTCGGTCAGCTTCAAGCCCTCCCTCCTCGAACGCACTCCCGCGGCGACGACGGTGTACGTGGACGCGCGCGTCGACCTCGCGCACCGCCGCCTGGTCGCGGCGGCGGGCTCGGGTGACGTCGAGTACGCGCTGACGGAGGAGTTGCTGCGCCTGGTCGCCGCGGCGGCCGGCGAGCCGGCCGGCGCGCAGGGCGTACGGGCGCGGGCGGCGGCCGACCGGGCGCTGGCCGGCGCGGCGCGCGAGGCGATCCTCGCGGAGGCGCCGGGCGCCGAGGAACTCGTCGGCCTCGCCCGGCTGTTGGAGGTGTCGCCGTACCGCCTGAGCCGGGTGTTCTCCCGGCAGATGGGCGTCTCGCTGACGCGCTACCGCAACCGCGTCCGCGTCACCCGGGCCATGGACGCGATCGCCGAGGGCGCGCCCAGCCTGGCCGAACTGGCGACCCGGCTCGGCTTCTCCGACCAGGCGCACCTGACCCGTACGGTCCGCGAACACGTGGGCCACACGCCGACGGCCCTGCGCCGGCTCATGGACCCCGCCGCCGCGAACTGAAGGCCGCGCGTCCCAGCCGCCCGCGCGCCGAAAGCCCGTAGCCGCAGCCGCGCTGATCGCGGCGCTCCGGAAGAGTCCGCGCACCGACCGTCCGCTGAGCGAACACTCCTGACCGGTTTCCGTCTTGACGGAATATCAGACTCCCGCTGACCATTCGTCTCACACAGCTCCACCCGCACGGCGCCACCACCCGCACAGCTCCAACGCCTCGCGCCACCCACGACGCGAGGCGCTCGTACGTTCCGTCCCATCCCCAGTTCGGAATCCGGAGCCCCCACATGAAACTCTCCGCGAGACTCTCCGCCCTGGCCGGCGTCTCGGCCCTCGTCGTCGGCGCCTTAGCCGGCGCCGCCCCGGCCACCGCCGTCCCGTCCACCGCGCCCGGCGCCACCACGTCCGGTACCGTCGCGTCCGGCACCGCCGCGTCGAGCGCCACCGCGCCCGGCATCGCCGCGTCGAGCACCGCCGCCGTCACACCGCCCGACATCTCCGTGGCCAACGTCAAGCAGCACCTGGCCGACCTCCAGACCATCGCGAACAACAACGGCGGCAACCGGGCCCACGGCCGTACCGGCTACAAGGCGTCCGTCGACTTCGTGAAGGCCAAGCTCGACGCGGCCGGATACACCACCACGCTCCAGCAGTTCACGTACAACGGCGCCACCGGCTACAACGTGATCGCCGACTGGCCGGGCGGCGACACCAACCAGGTCGTCATGTCCGGCGCGCACCTCGACTCGGTGACCGCCGGGCCCGGCATCAACGACAACGGATCCGGCTCCGCGGCCATCCTGGAGACCGCGCTCGCCGTGTCCCGCGCCCAGCTCCAGCCGACGAAGCACATACGCTTCGCCTGGTGGGGCGCGGAGGAGCTGGGCATGGTCGGCTCCAAGTACTACGTGAACAACCTGCCGTCCACCGACCGCGCGAAGATCAGCGGCTACCTGAACTTCGACATGATCGGCTCGCCCAACCCGGGCTACTTCGTCTACGACGACGACCCGACCATCGAGCAGACCTTCAAGAACTACTTCACGGGCCTCGGCATCGTCACCGAGCCCGAGACCGAGGGCGACGGCCGCTCCGACCACGCGCCCTTCAAGAACGCGGGCGTCCCGGTCGGCGGGCTGTTCTCCGGCGCCGACTACATCAAGACCGCCACCCAGGCGCAGAACTGGGGCGGCACCTCGGGCCAGGCGTTCGACCGCTGCTACCACGCCTCGTGCGACACCTCGGCGAACATCAACGACACCGCCCTGGACCGCAACTCGGACGCCATCGCCTACGCGGTCTGGAACCTGGCGGCCGGCACGACGACTCCGCCCACGGGCAAGGTGTTCCAGAACACGACCCCGGTAGCCATCCCGGACAACGGCCCGGCCGTGACGTCGTCGGTGACCGTCTCCGGCATCACGGGCAACGCGCCCAGTACCCTCCAGGTCGGCGTGGACATCACCCACACCTGGCGCGGTGACCTGGTCGTCGACCTCATCGGCCCGAGCGGCACGGTCTACAACCTGAAGCCGTACTCGTCCTCCGACTCGGCCGACGACGTCAGGACGACCTACACGGTCAACGCGTCCGCCGAGGTCGCCAACGGCGTCTGGAAGCTGCGGGTCCAGGACAAGGCGACGTACGACACGGGCACGCTCAACAGCTTCAAGCTGACGTTCCCGTAAAAGCTCCTGGGTGGGTCGGTGACCACAGCCCCGACCCACCCAGGCACCAACAACTCGACGCTTACTTCAAAGAGTTCGCCACGTCCACGAGCTTCTGCGGCGTCACCGCACCGACGTAGACCCTGCCGTCATCCGTCATCAGCGCGTTGACGATCTTCGTCTTGAAGACCGTGCCCGAGCCGAACGTGCCGCTCACCTTGTCGCCGAACGAGTCCAGGAAGCCCTGGAACTCCTTGGGCGCGTCCTCGGTCTTCGGCGCGGGGGCGCCGGTGTCCAGCCTGGCCACCGTCGTCCAGCCCTCACCGATGACGTTCAGGCCGCCGTCCTTGCCGGCCTTGCCGTCCTCGCGCAGGCCGCCGTCCTTCAGCAGGTCGCCGAGCGGGCCCCCGAAGCCCTTCGGGGCCTTGCCCTCGAAGCCCTTGTCGCCCTTGCCGCCGTCGAAGGCCTTGTCGCCCTCGGTCACCTTCGCGCCCTTCGGCGCCGTGAAGTCGAACGTCGAGGCCGCCGGCTTGCCGAAGTCGACCTTGGTGAAGCCCGCGTCGACGACCGGCTTGCCGCCGCTCACCGAGGCGAGGGTGAACTTCAGCGGGGTGCCGGTGGCCGCGTCGACCGCGATCTTGACCGACTCGACCGTCGAGCCCGACTGCTTCGGCTTGATGACGAGCTGGTACGCGTCCCGGCCGGCCACCTTCGCCGTGCCGTCGACGGTGATGGAGGTCGTGTCGCCCGCCGCCTTCAGCACCTCGTCCGCGAGGGCCTTGGGGGTGGCCGGCAGCTCCTCGTGCGGAGCCTTCGGAGCCTTGCCGCCCTTGCCGTCCGGGCCGGCGTCCTTGTGATGAACGACCTCGTTCGACTTGCTGTCGTACGCCCAGACGTCGGCCCCGTTGTGGATCAGGCTGTACTCGTCCGAGCCGTCGAGCACGGTCAGCTTCTGCCGCTCCGGCCCGTCCGCCGCGACCCGCAGCGTGTGCGAGCCCGAGGCCAGCTCGGTGAGCTTCGCCGACGGGTCGGAGGCGCCGGAAGAGGACGGCGCGGCCGACGGCAGCAGGCCCGCGAAGGACGGCAGACCGAGGTCCGTGTCGATCTTGAAGGTGCCGGACAGCGTCTGCGTGTCCGACGAGGCGATCTTCTCGATGAGCTGCTGAGCCGTGATCTTCGGCAGGTCCGGGTCGCCCGACGCCGCCAGCGCCGGTACGAGGCCGATGGTCGCCGCGGCCACTCCGGCCACCGCGACCGGGACGATGTAACGGCCGGCCTTCTTCGTTGCCATGATCTGCGCTACCTCCCTGGTCGATGTCTCCATCTCACCAGGACGGCCGAACGGAATCGTCAGCCCTCGGGCTCAACCTCGCGTACCTCTCCGGGATGACCCACCCCTAGGGTGCGTACCCCGAACGGAGCTCCCCGCAACGACGAAAGTCAACGGACGGCCCTAGCCGGCCCGGTGCACCACCGCGTCGCACAGCTCCTCCAGGGCCGCCTTCGCGTACCCGTCGGGCAGCGGCGCCAGCATCGCGCGCGCCTCCTCGGCGTAGCGCACGGTCTCCCGGCGGGCCTGCTCCAGGGCCGGGTGGACGCGGAGCCGGCGCAGCGCCTCGGCGTGCCGCTCGTCGTCGCTGAGGTCGCCGTCGACGAGGGCGAGCAGCTCCAGGTCCTCCGGGCGGCCGTGCGCGGCCGCGGCGGCGCGCAGGTAGAGCACCGGCAGGGTGGGGACGCCCTCGCGGAGGTCGGTGCCGGGGGTCTTGCCGGACTCGTGGGAGTCGGAGGCGATGTCGAGGACGTCGTCGGCGAGCTGGAAGGCGACGCCGAGCCGCTCCCCGTACTGGGTGAGGATCCGGACGACGCTCTCGTCGGCGCCGGACATCATCGCGCCGAAGCGGCAGGAGACGGCGACGAGGGAGCCGGTCTTGCCGCCGAGGACGTCGAGGTAGTGGTCGACCGGGTCGCGGCCCTCCTGCGGGCCGGCCGTCTCCAGGATCTGGCCCGTGACGAGCCGCTCGAACGCCTCGGACTGGATGCGCACGGCCTCGGGTCCGAGGTCCGCGAGCGTGTGCGAGGCGCGGGCGAAGAGGAAGTCACCCGTGAGGACGGCGAGCGAGTTGCCCCAGCGGCTGTTCGCGCTGTCCACCCCGCGCCGCACGGCCGCCTCGTCCATGACGTCGTCGTGGTAGAGCGTGGCCAGGTGGGTGAGCTCGACGACCACGGCCGCGGGCACGACGCCCGGCGCGTAGGGGTCGCCGAACTGCGCCGCGAGCATCACGAGCAGCGGCCGGAACCGCTTGCCGCCGGCGTGCACCAGGTGCTGCGCGGCCTCGGTGATGAACGGCACGTCACTCTTGGTGGCGTCGAGGAGGCCGGCCTCCACGGCCGCCAACCCCGTCTGGACATCGGCTTCCAGAGCCTGGTCCCGCACGCTGAGACCGAACGGCCCGACGACGGTCACGAGGGGATCTCCTGTCTGCTGAAGCCTGCCATTCACTCATGCCAGCGTATCCGGTCACGTTTCGATCACCGTGGGCGCCTTCCCGTCACCCCCGGTATGTTCTTGATCAGACGATATGACCAGGCGTAGCTCTTTTGTTCCATTGAGGTGACTCGATGACGAAGATCCGTACGAGGATCCGCACCGACTTCCCGTACGAGACCCGCCAGGTGGACGTCCTCATCCCCATGCCGGACGGCAAGGAGCTCTACGCCCGGGTCTGGCGGCCGCTCACCGACGAACCCGTACCGGCCCTGCTCGAGTACCTGCCCTACCGCCTCACCGACGGGACCGCATCCCGCGACGCGCAGCGCCATCCGTGGTACGCGGGCCACGGCTATGCCTCCGTACGGGTCGACATCCGCGGCCACGGCAACAGCGACGGACTGCCGGGCGACGCGCACGACGCCACCGAGCTGGCCGACGGGGTCGCCGTCGTGAACTGGCTGGCCGAGCAGGAGTGGTGCAGCGGCCGGGTCGGGATGTTCGGCCTCGGCTGGGGCGGCTACGACGCGCTGCGCATCGCGGCGCTGGCGCCCGAGGCCCTGAAGGCGGTCGTCGCGGTCTGCGCGACCGACGACCGCTACGACGACGGCCCGCACTACCTGGGCGGCTCCGTCCTCGGCGCGGGCATGAACGCATGGGCCGGAACCCTGCTCGCCTTCGCCGCCCGGCCGCCCGACCCGCAGTACGTGGGCGAGAAGTGGCGCGAGCAGTGGCTGGAGCGCCTGGAGGCGGTCCGGCCCTTCACGCACACCTGGCTGGCCCACCAGACCCGCGACGACTACTGGCGGCTCGGCAGCGTCCGCGCGGGGTCGGACGGCGCGGGTGCGGCAGGCGCGGGGGCGGCCGGCGCTGGGCCGGGCGGCGCGGGGGCGGGTGGCACTGGGTCGGGCCGCACTGGGGCGGGCGGCGCTGGGTCGGGCGGCAAGGGCGGGGCCGCGGACTACGCGTCGATCCGGGCCGCCGTGCTCGCCGTGGGCGGCCGGCACGACCCGTACCGCGACACCGTGCTCCGACTGGTCGAGCACCTGCCGCAGGACCGGGTGCGCGGCATCATCGGGCCCTGGCCGCACCAGTACCCGGACCGCGGGCTGCCGCCCGGCCCGGCGATCGGCTTCCTGCAGGAGACCCTGCGCTGGTGGGACCACCACCTCAAGAACGCGGACAACGACGTGATGGCCGAACCGCTGCTGCGCTCCTGGATCAGCGACTCGCACCCGCCGGCCCCGGTGTACGAGGAGCTGCCGGGCCGCTGGGTCGCCGACCCGGCCTGGCCCTCGCCGCACGTCACGCCCGTCACGTACGCCCTCCAGGGCGCCCCCGTCCGCGTGGCCTCGCCGCAGCAGACCGGCCTCGACGCGGGCCGCTTCGTGCCGCTCGGCGGCGACGCCGACCTGCCGCCGGACCAGCGTGCCGAGGACGCCCGCTCGGCCTGCTTCGACTTCCCGGTCCCGGAGTCCGCCGGTCCCGTCGAGATCCTGGGCCGCCCCTCCGTACGCCTCGCGCTGCGCACCACCGCGCCCACCGGCCAGGTCGTCGCCCGGCTCTGCGACGTCGCCCCGGACGGCTCGTCCACCCTCGTGACGCGCGGGGCGCTCAACCTCTCCGCCCGCTACGGCCGCGACCGGGCGGTGGAGGCGCCGATCGGCGAGTGGGAGTCGTACGTCTTCGAGCTGGCGGGCACCGGCCACGCCTTCGCGCCCGGCCACCGGGTCCGGCTCGCGGTCTCCTCCACGTACTGGCCCTGGATCTGGCCGCAGCCCGACGCGGCCGGCTTCACCCTCGACCCGGTGGGCTCCGCGCTCGCCCTGCCGGTCCGCGCCCCCGCCGTCCCCACCGCCGACGCCGTCGAGTTCGAGGAGCCCGAACAGTCCGAGCCGCTCGGCGCCGGCTTCTCCCGCACCCTGGAGGAGCCGCGTCCGTCACGCCTGATCGTGCGTGACGTCGCCAGGGGCGAATGGCGCCTGGAGGTGGACCCGCGGTACGGAGACGGCGGCGGCACCCTGGTCCACCCGGACGGTCTGGAGTACGGCGAGGAGGCCCTGGAGACGTACACGATCGACGAGTCGGACCCGCTGTCCGCCCGCGCCCGCTCGGACTGGTCGATCCGGCTGCACCGGCCCGAACTCGCCTGGGACGTGCGGATCGAGACGCACTCGGAGATGGCCTGCGACGCGGACGCGTTCGTGACGTCGGACGAGGTGATCTGCAGGGAGGGCGAGGAGATCGTCTTCCACCGGACGTGGGAGAAACGCATTCCGCGGACAGCGGGCTGAATTCCCGTCAAACGGCAGAAGAAGGAAGGGAAAGGGCCCGCATTCCGTGTACCTCGGTGACGGAATGCGGGCCCTTTATCGCGCTGGGTTATCAGGCGTCGGCGCCGGCCTTGCGGCGACGCACGACGACCATCGCGCCCGCACCGAGCACCACGGCCGCGGCGCCCGAAAGGGCGATCGGCAGGGTGGACGAGCCGGCACCGGTCTTGGCGAGCGTGCCACCGGTGGTGCCGGAGGTGCCGTTCGTCACCGGGGTGTTGGACGAGCCGCCCTGCTGGGAGGTGTTGCCGTTGCCGCCGGTGGAGCCGTTGCCCTTGCCGTCGCCCTTGCCGGTGCCGGTGCCGGGCTTGTGCGGCTTGACGATGGTGAAGCCGGACCACGCGCCGTCCTCGGAATATCCGCAGGAGCCGTCCTCGTTGACGTAGCCGGCGCCGCCGGCCACTGCGCCGTCGCCGGCCTTGGCCTTGGCATCGACGGTGACCTTCAGCTTGAAGTCAAAGGATCCGCCCGGCTTGAGCGCTGCGCCACTGGAGAAGACGCTGTCCGAGCCGACCTCCTGCCACTTCGGGCTGGCGGCGGAGGACCAGGCCAGGTGGATGTACTTGTCCTGGCGAACGTCCATCGAGAGCGCTTCGGCGTAGCCGCCGACCTCGTGCAGCTCGGCCTTGCCCTTGTTGGTGAGGCGGAAGGTGAAAAGGGCGCTGGAACCCGCGGTGAGCGTCTTCGGGCCGGTGAGGGTGGTGACGAGGTTCTTGTCCTCGACGCACTGCGCCTTGGACTTGGCCTCGTCCAGCGCCTTCTGGGCCTCGTCGAGGGCCTTCTTGGCGGCGTCCTTGGCCTTGCCGGTCTTGGAGATGTTCTGGGCGAGGGCGACGGCGGCGTCGTCGTACGCCTTGTGCGCGGCCGCGGCCGCGGTGGCCTTGGCCTCGGCGTCGGCCTTGGCGGCGTCGGCTGCGGTCTGGGCGTCGGCGACGTCCTGGGCGGCCTTGGCCTTCTGCTCGTCGGTGGCGTCGGCCGGCAGGTCGGCCTGGGCCTTCTTGGCGTCGGCGAGCTTCTGGTCGGCGGCGACCTTGGCGGCGTCGGCGTCCTTGGACGCCTGCTTCGCGGCGGCCTCGGCGACCGCCAGCGGGTTGTCGGCCTTGTCGAAGTCGTCCATGGCCTTCTGGGCCTTGTCGTACTCGGCGACGGCCTTGTCGTATGCGGCCTTGGCCGCGGCGAGCGCGATCTCCAGGTCCTTGATGGACTTCCCGGCCTGCTGCTCCGCGCCGGCGGCCGGCTTCGTGTCGGCGAACGCGGGCGCGGCGGAAAGGAACACGACCGGGGTGGTCACAGCCGCGGCCACGGCGGTCGCGACAATACGGCGGATCTTCAAGGTGGACCTTTTCTGGTCGGACGAAGATGAAAAACAGACACAGTTGTGGGGCTCGCGCCTGCGGAAACCCACACGCGGCGCGAGATACCAGGCGATCGTATGACCGGAATAAGGAGCCGGAATAGCGCTATTGACGTCTCCGTGATGTACATGTGTCGACACGACGACTTCAGCGCCGCCACAAAGCCCGCGAATTCGGACAGTTGCCCACGGAGGCCGCACTTTCTGTGTGACACATGTCATCCGCGCCTCGGCCGCCGCCCCGTAACGTGTCCCCACACACACCGTGAAAGCGAGGCAAGCACCGATGCCCGAGCAGAGCCCGCAGAGCCCGCTCGACCTCGCCGAGGGCGACCCCTTCGGCCCGCACAACCTTCCGTACGGCGTCTTCTCCACAGCCGACGAGCCCGACCGGCGGAGGCTCGGCGTCCGGATCGGCGGGCACGTGCTCGACGCCGGGGCCGCGGCGCACGCCCTCGGATCTCCGTACGCGACGCTGCTCGCGCAGCCCAGCCTCAACCCGCTGCTCGCGGCCGGCCGCACGGCCTGGCGTGACGTACGCCGGGCGCTCACCGGCTGGCTGACCGTGCCCGCGCACCGGCCGGTCGTGGAGCCGCTGCTCCACCCGCTGGACGCGGTCACGCTCCACCTGCCGTACGAGGTCGCCGACTACGTCGACTTCTACGCGAGCGAGCACCACGCCACCAACGTCGGCAAGATCTTCCGCCCCGACGGCGACGCGCTCACCCCCAACTGGAAGCACCTGCCGATCGGCTACCACGGCCGCGCCGGCACGGTCGTGGTCTCCGGCACCGACGTCGTGCGCCCGGCCGGCCAGCGCAAGACCCCGGCCGACCCGGCGCCGGTCTTCGGGCCGTCCGTCAAGCTGGACATCGAGGCCGAGGTCGGCTTCCTCGTCGGCACCCCTTCGGAGCTCGGCCGCCCGGTCGCCCTCGGCGACTTCCGCGAGCACGTCTTCGGTCTGACGCTGCTCAACGACTGGTCGGCGCGGGACATCCAGGCGTGGGAGTACGTGCCGCTCGGCCCGTTCCTCGGCAAGTCCTTCCAGACCTCCGTCTCCGCCTGGGTCACCCCGCTGGAGGCTCTGGACGCGGCCCGGATCGCCCCGCCCACGCGCGACTTCGACCTCCTGCCGTACCTGGACGACTCCGCCGAGGAGGAGCCCGGCGGCTTCGACCTGCGGATCACCGTCACCATCAACGGCGAGGTGGTGGCCGAGCCGCCGTTCTCCACCATGTACTGGACGGCCGCCCAGCAGCTCGCCCACATGACCGTCAACGGCGCCTCCCTGCGCACCGGCGACCTCTACGGCTCCGGCACGGTCTCCGGCCCCGAGGCGGCCCAGCGCGGCTCGCTCCTCGAACTGACCTGGAACGGCCGCGACCCGATCGAGCTCGCCACCGGCAAGCGCACGTTCCTGGAGGACGGCGACGAGGTCACCCTGACGGCCTGGGCCCCGGGCCCGGACGGCACCCGTGTCGCCCTGGGCGAGGTCACGGGCCGCATCGCGCCGAACGCGTCGGCGTAGGCGGGCGGGTCGCCCGCAGCGGGGCGCCTCGTCCACCCACCCCGTTGTGGGCTGCGCACCCTGCTGGGGCGCACTCGTCCACCCACCCCGTTGTGGGCATTCGTCCCGCTGGGGCGGGACGGGTGGGCACAACGGGACGTCGCCCCTTGCCGGGCCCAGGCTCCTGCGCCTGAACGCCCGCCCCGACAGCGACGCGGTCGTGGTGCGGGTTCGGGCGCAGGGGGGCGGAGGCGCCCGCGTGGGCGCCGTCCCGTGTGCCCACGCGTCCCGCCCTGCGGGACGATTGCCCACACAGGGGGGCGGGCGGGGCGACAGCCCCGGCTCGGGCGGGGGCGGGCGGCGCCCCAATGGGTCACCTCCGCGTGCGCCGCACCCCGCCCGTGGGCGACGCTGCTGGGGACGGCGGGGACAGGGCAGCGCCCGCCCCCGCACCCGGCGCCCCGCGCACCGCGCGCACGGGCGCTCCCGCCCTTCCGAGGAGCAGACCCACATGTCCGCGATACCCCGTTCCCTCAGGGCCGCGCTCGCCCTGGCCGCCGCCGGCACGCTGGCCCTCGGGGCCGCCCCGGCCGCCGTCGCCGCGAAGCCGACCCCCGCGAAGGGCGCCGGCCCGCACTCCGACCACGGCAACGGCGACCTGAAGAAGGCCCGCGAGGCCACGGAGAAGTACCGGTCCGAGCAGGCGGCCATCGACGACGGCTACCTCCGCACCGACGTGTGCGTCGAGGACACCAGTCCGGAGAAGCTCGGCGGCATGGGCTACCACTACGTGAAGCCCGCCTACGTCGGCTCGCTCGACCCGACGAAGCCCGCCGTGGTGATCTACGCACCGGACCACGGGACCGGCAAGCGCGAACTGGTCGCGATCGAGTACATCGTCCCCAACACCGGTCAGCCCAGGCCGAAGCTCTTCGGGCACGACTTCGACGGCCCCGCCGTCACCCCGGGCGTCGGCGACGCCTACACGCTGCACGCCTGGCTGTTCAAGAGGAACCCGAAGGGCGTCTTCACCCCGTACAACCCGCGGGTCCACTGCGCGCCGTGCCCGGACGGCGCGAAGCCCTAGGTCATCGCCATCTTTTGCCGGAGACTTGGCCGGCGCTTTGACGCCCGCACCCGCGTGTCGAACTACCGTTCCGGCCATGTCCCTACGCCCCCCACGGCCCCCGCAGTCCCCCGGGCTCCCCGTCCTCCCCTATCGCAAGCCCACCAAGGGCCGCGACTACTGGGTCATCGACGACGTCCTGCCCAACATCGACGACGTACGGGCCCGGTGCCTCGCGAAGGAGGACTGGGTCCAGGGCGCCCCGGTCAACCCCGAGCCCTGGCCCGGCCAGCGCGCCATGCCGGCCCTGGAGCCGGATGAACTCGCCCACGTGGAACGGCTGGTACGGAAGGCCACCGGAGCCCCGCGGCTCTGGGCCCAGAACCCGGACGGCGCCGGCACCTTCAACCACAACTGCGTCCAGGCCGTCGGCAAGGACGAGTGCGAGAGCCGCCCCCACACCGACTCCCGCAGCCTGTGCCGCTACGCCGCCGTGCTCTACCTCAGCCCCGACACGCCCAAGGACTGCGGCACCAGCTTCTACCGCCAGGCCCTGCCGGGCGGCCGGCTCGGCGGCAACCAGGTGCTGGCCCCGCACAACAACCTGGTCGACGCCCTCGGCACCCGCTTCGTCCCGCCGGACTCCTTCACCGAGGACATCAGCGTCCCGCACCGCTACAACCGCCTGCTGCTCTACTCGGCGAACATCATCCACAGCGCGACGAACTACTGGGGCACCACCCTGGAGGACAAGCGGATGACCGCCGTCTTCTTCTGGATGGCCTGATCACGAAACGTCGGTACGGCGAAGGGCCCGGCCTCCCACGGGGGGAGGCCCGGGCCGGCGCCCGGCCCGGCGGCCCCCCCCGCGACCCCCCGAACACCCCCGCCCGGCGCGCCCCGTCCCGGGCGTACTGCGGGGCCCCC
>NZ_JBSGBF010000110.1:0-24306 GCF_053601115.1 Streptomyces sp. NPDC004788 | reverse complement strand
GTTCGGCGGGGCCTCTTCTCGTACGGCTCTCGTACGGCGCGGGCTCAGCCCTTGCGGCCGACGAGCTTCCAGGCCGTCGGCAGCGCGCCCATCGCCAGCGCCGCCTTGAGCGCGTCGCCGATGAGGAACGGGACGAGGCCGGCGGCGACGGCCTGGCCGAGGGTCATGCCGGTGGCCAGCGCCAGGTACGGCACGCCGACCGCGTAGATGATCGCGGAGCCGAGCACCATCGTGCCGGCCGTGCGCAGCACCGAGCGGTCGCCGCCGCGGCGGGCGAGCGCGCCGACCACGGTGGCGGCGAGCAGCATGCCGAGGATGTAGCCGAAGGACGGCATCGCCCAGCCGGAGGACGCCTCGGCGAACCACGGCAGGCCCGCCATGCCGGCGACGGCGTACAGGCCGAGGGAGAGGAAGCCGCGACGGGCGCCGAGGGCGGTGCCGACGAGCAGGGCGGCGAAGGTCTGGCCGGAGACCGGGACCGGGGAGCCCGGGACCGGCACGGTGAGCTGCGCGGCGAGGCCGGTCAGCGCGGCGCCGCCGGCGACGAGCGCGAGGTCGCGGACGCGGCTCGCCGGGATCAGGTCGGCGAGGACCGTACCGGAACGGAGGGAGGAGACGGGGGCGGCGACGGTGCTCATCGGTCGGTACTCCGCGGGGCTGAAGGGACGAGGGACAGGCTCGACCGTATGCCAGGGGTGAACGCCCGATCACGGTCAGCCGCCCACAAAGCCGGGGGCGAGCCTTTCGTGGAGATCGGACAAGTCGACCGCTGACGCCTGTCCACCACGTGACGCTTGTCACGGGGAAGTCCTGCCAGGAGATCCCTTTTGCGCCAACGCCCGTTCACCGGAGAGACTGTGGAGTCCCCATAAACAACCGAAGAGCGCGAGCCCCCCACATGCACGAGGCACCACTCGCCCCGCAGTCGTCCCGGTCGTCCCTCGCTCCCGAACGGGAGCCGCTCTCGCACGGGCTGAAGCAGCGTCATCTGACGATGCTGGGCCTCGGTGGCGTGATCGGCGCGGGACTCTTCGTCGGTTCGGGCGCGGGCATCGCGGTCGCGGGTCCCGGCATCGTCGTCTCGTATCTGATCGCGGGCGCGCTCGCGATGCTGGTCATGCGGATGCTCGGCGAGATGTCGGCGGCGATGCCGGCCTCCGGCGCCTTCTCGGTGCACGCGGAGCGGGCGCTCGGGCGCTGGGCGGGCTTCTCGGTGGGCTGGCTGTACTGGTTCCTGCTGGTCGTGGTCCTCGCCGTGGAGGCGACGGGTGCGGCGCGGATCGCGCACGGCTGGGTGCCCGGGATCCCGCAGTGGGGCTGGGTGCTGCTGTTCATGCTGGTGTTCACGGCCACGAACCTGGCGGCGGTGAAGAACTTCGGCGAGTTCGAGTTCTGGTTCGCCGCGCTGAAGGTCGGCGCGATCGTCCTGTTCCTGGTGCTCGGTGTCCTCGCGGTCGTCGGCTGGCTCCCGGACACCGAACCGGTGGGTCTGACGAATCTGACCGGGCAGGGCGGTTTCCTGCCGAACGGCTGGTCGGGGGTCGTGTCGGGCGTCCTCGCCGTCGTCTTCGCCTTCGGCGGCCTGGAGGTCGTGACGATAGCGGCGGCCGAGTCCGAGGACCCGGCGCGCAACGTGGCGCGGGCGGTGCGCAGCGCGGTGTGGCGGATCCTCCTCTTCTACGTGGGTTCCATGCTGGTGATCGTCACCCTGCTGCCGTGGACCGCGATCGAGCCGGGCGAGTCGCCGTACGTGGCGGTCCTGGACGCGATCGGGGTGCCGGGGGCCGGGCAGCTCATGAACGTGGTGGTGTTCGTGGCGCTGCTGTCGGCGCTCAACGCCAATCTGTACGGGTCGTCGCGCATGGTGTTCTCGCTGGCCGAGCGCGGCGAGGCGCCCGGGGGCCTGCTGAAGGTGTCGGGCGGCGGAGTGCCGCGCCGGGCGGTACTGGCGTCGGTGGCGTTCGGCTTCGTCTCCGTGCTGCTCAATCTGAAGTGGCCGGATTCGGTCTTCCTCTACATGCTCAACGCGGTCGGCGCGGTGCTGCTCTTCGTGTGGGCGCTGATCGCGGTCTCGCAGCTGCGGCTGCGCCGCCGGATCGAGCGCGACGCGCCGCAGACGCTGACCCTGCGCATGTGGGGCTTCCCGTGGCTGACCTGGCTCGCGCTCGCCGCGATGGCCGCGGTCGTCGTGCTGATGCTGCTGGACGACGGCTCGCGCCCGCAGGTGCTGTGGTCGTCCGGCGCGACGGCGGCGGTGCTCGTGGTGGCGTGGCTGCGGGAGCTGCGGAAGCCGCAGGAGCCCCGCGACGCGAGCGCGGTACGGAACTGAATCTTCACCTTGTGTGAAGGTGGTGACCGTATAGCGGACGGCTGTTCCCTGTGAGCGGTGCGGGCCCACACACTGTGGGCCACCCACCCCGTCTCAGCTAGTGAACAGGGTTCGCCCATGTCTCGGACCACCGCGCCCACGCCGGCCGACCGCAAGGACGGCGCGACCGCCCCCACCGATGGCCTGACCCATGGCCTCAAGCAGCGTCATCTGTCGATGATCGCCCTCGGCGGTGTCATCGGCGCCGGCCTGTTCGTCGGCTCCGGCGCCGGCATCGCCGCCGCCGGCCCGTCCATCGTCCTCGCGTACACGATCTCCGGTCTGCTCGTCATGCTCGTGATGCGCATGCTGGGCGAGATGTCGGCCGCGTACCCGTCCTCCGGCTCGTTCTCCTCGCACGCCGAGCGGGCCTTCGGCTCCTGGGCCGGTTTCGCCTCCGGCTGGGCGTTCTGGGTGCTGCTGAGCGTCGCCGTCGGCCTGGAGGGCATCGGCGCGGCGAAGATCGTCACCGGCTGGCTGCCCGGCACGCCCGAGTGGGCCTGGGTCGCGCTGTTCATGCTGGTCTTCTGCGGCACCAACCTGGCGGCCGTGAAGAACTTCGGCGAGTTCGAGTTCTGGTTCGCCGCCCTGAAGGTCGGCGCGATCACCCTCTTTCTCGGCCTGGGCGTGCTCGCCGTCCTGGGCGTCCTGCCCGGCACCGACTCCCCCGGCACCGCGAACCTGTTCGGCAAGGGCGGCTTCCTGCCCAACGGCAGCGAGGGCCTGGTCATCGGTCTGCTCGCCTCGGTGTTCTCGTACGGCGGCATGGAGACCGTGACCATCGCCGCCGCCGAGTCCGACAACCCCGTCAAGGGCGTCGCCAAGGCCGTGCGCACCGCGATGTGGCGCATCTCGCTCTTCTACGTCGGCTCGATGGCCGTCGTCGTCACCCTCATCCCGTGGGACGACAAGGCCATCACCGAGAAGGGCCCGTACGTCGCCGCCCTCGACCACCTGGGCATCCCGGGCGCGGGCCAGATCATGAACGTGGTCGTCCTGGTCGCCCTGCTCTCCGCGATGAACGCCAACATCTACGGCTCCTCGCGCATCGCGTTCTCCCTGGTCCACCGCGGCCTCGGCCCGAAGGTGCTCGGCAAGGTCTCCGGCGGCGTGCCGCGCCCGGCCGTGCTCGCCTCCTGCTTCTTCGGCTTCGTCTGCGTCGGCCTCAACTACTGGTCGCCCGACACGATCTTCCCGTGGCTGCTCAACATGATCGGCGGCGTGATCCTGGTCGTCTGGATCTTCATCGCGGCCTCGCAGCTGGTGCTGCGCCGCCGCCTGGACCGCGAGGCACCCGAGAAGCTGGTCGTGCGGATGTGGCTCTACCCGGGCCTGACGTACGTCGCCCTCGCCGGCATGGCGGTCATCTTCTACCTGATGGCCCGTGACGAGGGCACCCGCGTCCAGCTGTACGCGACGGGCGCGATGACGCTGGTCCTCGCGGTGATCGGCATCGTCCGGCAGAAGGCGGACGCCGGAGCGGGTGCGGTGACGCCCGCGGCCGAGGAAGCCTGACCCGTCCTGGACCGAACGAGGCCCCGCCGAGCACGCCACGTGCTCGGCGGGGCCTTCGCGTTCTCCCCGCGTGCGGCCTCGCGGTGCATCACGGGGCCGCGCGCTCCCTGCCGGTGACTAGTGGAAGCTCGGCGCTTCCGTCCGCGTGCGCTTGATCTCGTAGAAGCCGGGCGTCGACGCCACGAGCAGCGTGCCGTCCCACAGGCGCGCCGCCGCCTCGCCGCGCGGGGTCGGGGTGACGACCGGGCCGAAGAAGGCGACCTCGTCGCCGTCCGGGCCGGGGACGGAGATCACGGGCGTGCCGACGTCCTGGCCGACCTTGTCGATGCCCTCCTTGTGGGAGGCGCGCAGCTCCTTGTCGTACGTGTCCTTGTCGGCGTAGTCGACGAGGGTCTCGGGCAGGCCGACGTCCTTCAGGGCGCCCGCTATGGCCTCGCGGGTCGGGCCCTCGCCGTTGTTGTGGAAACGGGTGCCGAGGGCCGTGTAGAGCTTGCCGACGACCTCGTCGCCGTGCAGCTGCTGGGCGGCGATGACGACGCGGACCGGGCCCCACGCCTGGGTCTCCAGCATCTCGCGGTACGCCGGCGGCACCTCGTCGAGCCGGTTCTCGTTCAGGACCGCGAGGCTCATCACCTTCCACCGCACGTCGACGGGGCGGACCTTCTCCACCTCCAGCATCCAGCGGGAGGTCATCCACGCCCACGGGCACAGCGGGTCGAAGAAGAACTCGGCGGTGGTCCTGCTCTCGGACATGTGTCTCCTCGGATACGGCCTCGGGTCTCGTGTTGCGCCGAAAGGCGCAACGTCAGGCCGGCCCCGCCGCATTCCCGCCTGTTCGGTGTCAGCCGCACATGGGAGGATCGGTGCTGTTTCGAACGCGCCACGACGGTGTGGCACGAAGGAGTGGAGTGACCGTGCCCGGTGAGAATCTGTCCCGCGACGAGGCCCACGTACGGGCCGCACTGCTGTCCGTCGACGGGTACGAGGTCTTCCTCGACCTGCGCTCGGCGGTCGGCGAGTCCGAGGAGGACGTGCGCACCTTCCGCTCCGTGACCACCGTCCGGTTCCGGCGCACGGGCTCGGGCGACCGCACCTTCGCCGATCTGATCGCGCCCTCGGTGAACGCGGTGACGCTCAACGGCCGCGAGCTCGACCCGGCGGTCGTCTTCGACGGCGCCCGGATCGCGCTCGACGACCTGGCCGACGAGAACGTGCTGGTGGTCGACGCCCAGTGCGCCTACAGCCGCACCGGCGAGGGCATGCACCGCTTCGTCGACCCGGAGGACGGCGAGGTCTACCTCTACACGCAGTACGAGCCGGCCGACGCGCGCCGGGTCCACGTCAACTTCGAGCAGCCCGACCTGAAGGCCCGGTACCGCTTCGAGGTGGCCGCGCCCGAGGGCTGGACGGTGTGGAGCAACGGTGCCGGGGAGCAGGGCGCCGACGGCGTGTGGCGGTTCGCGGAGACGGCGCCGATCTCCACGTACGTCACGTGCGTGGTGGCCGGCCCGTACCACTACGTCACGGACACCTACCGGCGCACCTTCGCCGACGGCACCGAGCTGGAGATCCCGCTGGGTGCGATGTGCCGCAAGGGCCTCGCGAAGCACTTCGACGCGGACGACGTCTTCCTGGTCACCAAGCAGGGCTTCGACTTCTTCCACGACAACTTCGACTACCCGTACCCCTTCGGGAAGTACGACCAGGCCTTCGTGCCCGAGTACAACCTCGGCGCCATGGAGAACCCCGGCATGGTCACCTTCAAGGAGGAGTACATCTACCGGGGCAAGGTGACGCGGGCCGCGTACGAGCGCCGGGCCAACACGATCCTGCACGAGATGGCCCACATGTGGTTCGGCGACCTGGTCACCATGGTGTGGTGGGACGACCTGTGGCTGAAGGAGTCGTACGCCGACTTCATGGGCACCTTCTCGCAGGTCGAGGCGACCCGCTTCGGCAACGCGTGGGTGACCTTCGCCAACAGCCGCAAGGCGTGGGCGTACCGGGCCGACCAGCTGCCGTCCACGCACCCGGTCACGGCCGACATCCGTGACCTGGAGGACGCCAAGCTGAACTTCGACGGCATCACGTACGCCAAGGGCGCCTCGGTCCTCAAGCAGCTGGTGGCGTACGCGGGCCGGGACGCGTTCCTGGAGGGCGCGCGCCGCTACTTCAAGCGCCACGCCTACGGGAACACGACCCTCGCCGATCTGCTCGCGGTCCTGGAGGAGACCTCCGGCCGGGACATGAAGGCGTGGTCGAAGTCCTGGCTGCAGACCTCCGGCGTCAACTCCCTCACCCCGGTGCTCACCTACGACGCCGAGGGCCGGATCACCGAGCTGGCCGTCGACCAGGAGGGCGACGAGCTGCGCCCGCACCGCGCGGCCGTCGGCCTCTACCGCGTCGAGGGCGGCGACCTGGTGCGCTACGCGCGGGCCGAGACGGACATCACCGGCGCCCGTACGGTGGTGGCCGAGCTCGCCGGCGAGGCGAAGCCGGACCTGGTCCTGGTCAACGACGACGACCTGACCTACTGCAAGGTCCGCTTCGACGAGGGCTCGCTCGCCACCCTGCGCGGCCACCTCGGCGACATCACCGACCCGCTGGCCCGCGCCCTGTGCTGGTCCGCGCTGTGGAACATGACCCGCGACGGGCTGATGCCGGCGCGCGACTTCGTGCGCGTGGCCCTCGACTTCGCCGGCCGCGAGACCGACATCGGCGTGCTGCAGATGGTGCACGCCTGGGCGAAGTCGGCCGTCACCTTCTACGCGGCCCCGCAGTGGCGGGCCGAGGGCGGGCGGCTGCTCGCCGAGGGCGGGCTGCGCGAGCTGCGGCTCGCCGAGCCGGGCAGCGAGCACCAGCTGACCTGGGCGCACTTCTTCGCCGCCGTCGCCTCGGCGGACGCGGACCTGCAGCTCCTGGAGGGGCTGCTCGACGGCTCGGCCGCGATCGACGGGCTCGACGTCGACCAGGAGCTGCGCTGGGCGTTCCTGTCGCCGCTGGCCGCGCACGGCCGCGCCGACGAGGCCCGCATCGGCGCCGAGCTGGCCCGCGACGACACGGCGTCCGGCAAGCGCCACCAGGTGCGCTGCCTGGCCGCCCGCCCGTCGGCCGCCGTCAAGGCGCAGGCGTGGGCGCAGGTCGTCGAGTCGGACCGGCTGTCGAACGCGCTGGCGGAGGCCACGATCTCGGGCTTCACGCAGCCCTCGCAGCGCGAGCTGATCGCGCCGTACGCGGAGAAGTACTTCGCGGTGATCGAGCGGATCTGGGCGGAGCGGTCCATCCAGATCGGCATGGACGTGGTCCGCGGCCTGTTCCCGGGGCTCCAGGACCGCCCGGAGACCCTGGCGGCGACGGACGCGTGGCTGGCCGGGCACGCGGACGCCGCTCCGGCGCTGCGCCGGCTCGTCCTGGAGTCCCGCGACGACCTGGCGCGGGCGCTGCGGGCGCAGGAGTGCGACGCGCGCGCCGCGTAGCTCCGGGTGAGGGGCCCCCGGTGGTGCGCGGGCACCGCCGGGGGCCTTCGTACCTCGGCACTCGAACGCGCGTACTTTAGTGCGGAGTTGTCCGGATTGTGCGACGGACTCGTAACAGCGGTTAGGGCCGGTCCATGCGGCGGAAGACCGTCGGCATGAAGCACAACACCTCCCCCAGCGCCCCCTCCCCCCTCCCCCGCACCGGCGACGACCGGTTCCGGGAGGCGATCCGCTACGCCCGCGCCGAGGCGATGATCACCGGGCTCGCCGCCCTCTCCCTGCACCGCTTCGCCGCCGCTCCCCCGCGCGGCATGGTCGACCGGGTCGACGTCCTGGTGCCGCGCACCCGCCGGCTCCGCTCGACCGGTTTCGTCCGGGTGGTGAAGGCCGCCCAGCCGCCGACGCCGGTCGAGATCGACGCGCTGCCGGTGGCCCCGGTGGAGCGGGCGCTCGCCGACGCCGTCTCGGCGCTGAACGACGCGGGCGTGGTGCGCCGGCTGCTCACCGAGGCGGTCAGCGGCGGACACTGCGAACCGGGCGCGGTCGTAAGGGAGTTGAACCGGGCCCGGCTGCTCACCCGGCCCCACGTGGTGGACGCGGTGGACTCGCTGCTCGCCGAGGGGCGCTCGATCGCCGAGCAGCGGCTGTACGAGATGGTGCGCGAGTTCGCGCTGCCGGACCCGCTGTGGAACGTGGACCTGCGGCTGCCGGGCGGCCCGCACCTGGGCGGCGTGGACGCCTACTGGCCGGACCAGGCGGTCGCGGTGGAGCTGGACACCCGGGCGCCGCGGCAGGACGACGACGCGCTGTGGTCGGAGTACACGCGCAAGCGCGAGCACCTGGAGCGGCTCGGCATCACCGTCGTCCACATCACCCCGCGCAAGCTGCGCGAGGCGATGGACCAGCAGGCGACCGTGGTCCGCACGGCGCTGATGGCCGCGCCGGACCGGCAGCCGGCCGCCTACGTGGTCGTCCTGCCGCGCTGAGGGCCCGCGTCAGTTCTTCCCGGTCTTTCCGCAGAACTCCGCCTCGATCAGGGCGTGGCTGTCGCCCGTCCAGTCGGCGTTGAAGTTCGCGGCGAGCGAGTGCTCGCCGTCCCGGGTGACCACGGCCTGGGAGGTGGAGCCGTGGATCCCGCCGCTGTGCCCGAAGATCTCCTTTCCGCAGCTCAGCTTCTCCTGGAACAGGCCGAGCCCGTAGCGCACGTCTGCGCCGAAACCGGTCGCGACCGTGTCGGTCATCTCCTTCATCTCGGCGGGCGGCAGCAGCCGGCCCTTGAGCAGGGCCCGGTAGAAGGTCTGCAGGTCATTGGCGTCCGAGATCATCTCGCCCGCCGCCCCGGCGATGGACGGGTTCAGCTCGGTCACGTCGTACGTCGGTCCGTCGGTCTCGCGGGAGAGCTTGGAGTAGGCGCCGGAGTTGGGCCGCGGCATCCGGGAGTCGGCGCCGGGAGCGCTGGTGGCACGCAGCTTCAGCGGCTTGATGACGCGCCGCTCGACCTCCTTCTCGTACGGGTGGCCGGTGACCTTCTCGACGACCATGCCGGCGAGCACGAAGTTGGTGTTGGAGTACGTCCAGGAGGTGCCGGGGGCGAAGTCCGGCGCGTGCTCCATCGCGACGCCGACGAGCTGCTCCGGGGTCCAGGTGTCGTAGCGGTGCTCCAGGAACCCCGGGCCGAAGACCGTCTGCTGGAAGGAGGGGTCGGCTGTGTAGTTGTAGATGCCGCTGGTGTGGTTGAGCAGCTGCCGGACGGTGATCTTCCGGCCGTCGTGGCCATGGCCCCGGACGACTCCCGGCAGCCACTTCTCGACCGGGTCGTCGAGGTCGATGCGGCCCTCGGCCTGGAGCTGGAGCAGCACGGTGGCGGTGAAGGTCTTGGTGATGGAGCCGACCCGGAAGCGGTCGCTGCCCTTGCGCTCGCCGGCGGTGCCGGTCCAGCGGGCCTTGCCGTCCCGGGCCTGCGCGACCGCGCCCGGCACGCCCTCGGCGACGGCGGCGTCGAGGGCCTGCTGGGTGGCGGTGTGGGAGGGCTTCGGCGGCGCGGCGGCGAAGGCGGGGGCGGCGAGCGCGGTGGTGGCGAGGCCGGCGACGAGGACGGCGGCCACGGCGGTGCGGGTGGTGCGGGTGGTGCGTGCGGTGCGGGTGGTGCGTGCGGACATTGCGAACTCCCGTGATCGTGGGTGCTGCGGTCACGGGAGGGGACCTCGGGAGTGAACGCCGGGTTGAGCCCGGTTCTGCCGCCGGGGTGACGGTTGAGCCGTTTTCAGCCGTTCGTCGGATCGCTCAGCGGCGAGTGGCCGAGGGCCGGCCGGTCACGCCACAGCTGGAGGCCGATGTCGACGAGTTCGACGCGGTCGAGGCCGGGCACGGCGTCGAGCGGGTACCAGGCCGCGAGGTCGGTGGATCCCCCCTGCTCGTTGCGGAGTTCGCCGCCCGTGATCCGGGCCTCGTAGACGATCCGCAGGCCCTGCCAGTCGACGGGCCCGAGCTTGCGGGGCCAGGTGCGGCGGATGGAGTCGATGCCGAGGAGCGCGAGCGGCTCGGCGATGTGGCCGGTCTCCTCCTCGACCTCCCGGACGACGGCCTCGACGGGCAGCTCCCCGTGGTCGATGCCGCCCCCGGGCAGTGTCCACAGCTTCCGCCCGTCCCGGGTCACCCACCGGGCCAGGAGTATCTGCCCGTCCCGTACGCACACGGCGTAGGCCGCCACCCTCAACTCTGTCTTCATGCGGTGAGGTTAGTGCGGGTTCGTCCCGCGTGGCGCGGCTTTCCTGCTGGCGGATGTGCGCCACCTACGCATTCCGCCGCCCGATAACTCTCCCCAAACCACGGTCATTTACGACAAGCTGAGCGGTCATCCGGTACCGAAATCCGGACCCTCTCTTCTTAAACAGGGATGTAAATGACCACCCCCGAATCTCAGAGCTCCATACCCGGGCGCTCGACCACCGGGACCAGACGCGCGGCCCGCATCGCCGCCGCCGCCGGACTCGTGACCGCGCTCGTCGCGGCCGGCGCCGCCCCGGTCCTGGCCGTCGACGACCCGGCGGCCGGGATCCCGGCGAACTCCACGGCGAAGACCGCCGACCCGGCCGACAAGCTCGGCCCCACCGACGCCCAGCGCCTGTCCGAGGCCGAGGCCGACGGCAAGCCGACGGTCACCGTGCTCGTGGCCACCGCGCCCGGCGCCACCGAGCAGGTCGCGGGCCAGCTCGACGCCGTGCCCGGCGCCTCCGTCGGGCGCCAGGACGACAAGCTCGGCTACGTCCGCGCCACCCTGCCCACCGGCAAGGCCGACGCCGCCATCAAGGCGGCCACCAAGCTCTCCTCGGTCCAGTCGGTCGACCTCCAGGCGGAGGTCAAGCTCGACGACCCGACCCCGGACGCCGGCTCCACCGGCGCCGTCGAGGGCACCACCGTCACGCAGACCTACCCGGCGCCCGGCAAGGGCACCCCGGCGAGGAACCCGTACAACCCGTCCTTCGAGACCGGTGCGGTCGACTTCGTCCAGGAGCACCCGACGGCCGACGGCCGCGGCGTGACCATCGGCATCCTCGACTCCGGTGTCGACCTCGGCCACCCGGCCCTGCAGAAGACCACCACCGGCGAGCGCAAGATCGTCGACTGGGTCACCGCCACCGACCCGCTCACCGAGAGCGACGGCACCTGGCGCGCCCAGATCACCCCGGTCTCCGGCCCCGTCTTCACCGCGGGCGGCCAGAGCTGGAAGGCGCCCGAGGGCTCGTACCAGTGGAGCCGCTTCAGCGAGTCGGTCACCGCGGGCGGCGACCCGAAGGGCGACATCAACCGGGACGGCGACACCACCGACCGCTTCGGCATGCTGTACGACCCGGTCGCCGGCACGGTCCGCGTGGACACCGACCAGGACGGCGACTTCACGAACAACGAGCCGATGAAGCCGTACAAGGACGGCTACCAGATCGGCTACTTCGGCACCGACAACCCGGCCACCGAGGTCGTCGAGCGCACCCCGTTCGTCGTGCAGATCCGCAAGGACGTGCCGATGGACCCGCTGGGCGGCACCTGGGTCGGCAAGAAGGCCGACTTCGTCAACGTCGGTCTCGTCGAGTCCGAGCACGGCACCCACGTCGCCGGCATCACCGCCGCCAACGGCCTGTTCGGCGGCCGGATGAACGGCGCCGCGCCCGGCGCGAAGCTCGTCTCCATGCGTGCCTGCACCTGGACCGGCGGCTGCACCAACACCGCGCTGACCGAGGGCATGATCGACCTCGTCGCCAACCGCGGCGTCGACATCGTCAACATGTCGATCGGCGGCCTGCCCGCGCAGAACGACGGCGACAACGTGCGCTCGCGCCTCTACACGCGGCTCATCGACACCTACGGCGTCCAGCTGGTCATCTCGGCCGGCAACGAGGGCCCCGGCATCAACACGATCGGTGACCCCGGCCTGGCCGACAAGGTCATCTCGGTCGGCGCCGGCATCTCCCAGGCGACCTGGGCGGCCAACTACGGCTCGGCCGTCGAGAAGAAGTACGCCATGTTCAACTTCTCCTCGCGCGGCCCGCGCGAGGACGGCGGCTTCACCCCGACGATCACCGCCCCCGGCTCGGCCGTGAACACCATCCCGACCTGGCTGCCCGGCGCGGGCGTGCCCGAGGCCGGCTACACCCTGCCCGCCGGCTACGGCATGCTCAACGGCACCTCGATGTCCTCGCCGCAGGCGACGGGCGCGAGCGCGCTGCTGATCTCCGCCGCGAAGCAGCGGCACATCCCGCTCTCCCCGCTCACCCTGCGCACCGCGCTCACCTCGACCGCCAAGCGGATCCCGGGCGTCGCGGCGCACGAGCAGGGCTCCGGCCGGATCGACATCGTGGACGCCTGGGACTCGATCCTCTTCGGTGCCACCGCCCACGACTACAAGGTCGAGGCCCCGGTCGACACCGCGATCTTCCCGGCCCCGCACACCGGCACCGGTGTGTACGACCGCGAGGGCGGCCTCAAGGTCGGCCAGAAGAAGGTCTACGACATCACCGTCACGCGCACGAACGGCCCCGACCGGCCGGTCTGGCACGAGCTGGGGCTGAAGTACAACGACGGCACCTTCCGGATCCTCGGCGACGACTGGGTGGCGCTGCCGCTGAACAAGCCGGTCACCGTGCAGCTGCAGGCCCGCCCCACCACCACGGGCGTGCACAGCGTGATCCTGGAGGCCGACGACCCCTTCACCGAGGGCGTCGACAAGCAGATCCTCGCCACCAGCGTCGTCTCCAACGACCTGGTCGCGCCGGGCTACGGCTTCTCCGCCACCGGCTCCGTGCAGCGCAACAGCATGAAGTCGTACTTCGTGACCGTGCCGAAGGGCGCCAAGTCCCTGGAGGTCACCCTCGGCGGGCTGAAGGAGCAGAGCCAGACCCGGTTCATCTCCGTCCACCCGTACGGCGTCGCCCTCGAGTCCACCGCGTCGACCGTGTGCTACCCGCACTACAACCCGGCCAACACCTGCCGCCCCGACCTGCGCTCCTACACCGACCCGACCCCGGGCGTCTGGGAGATCGAGGTCGAGTCCCGGCGCACCTCGCCGGACCTGGACAACCCGTACACGCTCGGCGTGTCCGTGCTCGGCGCCTCCTTCGACCCGGCCGTCCAGTCGGTCCCCGAGGCGAAGGTCGGCACCCCGGCCGCCGTGGAGTGGAAGGTCGCCAACGGCTTCGCCGCGCTCGACGGCCGGCTGAAGGGCGGCCCGCTCGGCTCGCAGAAGACCGAGCGCCCGACCATCAAGCACCACGAGCAGCAGATCAGGACCGTCACCATCGGTGAGGGCGTGGAGCGCCTCGACATCGCCATCGGCAACAGCTCCGACCTGGCCGCCGACCTCGACCTCACGGTCAAGCTCGGCGACACGCAGGTCGGCCAGTCCGCCGACGGCGACTCCGAGGAGTCCGTCTCCCTGGTCAAGCCCGCCGCCGGCACCTACACCGTCATCATCGACGGCTACAACGTGCCGTCCGCCGAGGGCACCACGTTCGACTACAAGGACGTGTACTACTCGTCCGCGCTCGGCTCCGTGAAGGTCGACGAGTCGGCCCCGCTCCAGCTGGCCAACGGCGCCACCGCGCAGGTGCCCGCCCAGGTCGTCGTGAACGGCCCGGCCCCCGAGGGCCGGCAGTTCTTCGGCCAGGTCCAGCTGCTGAACGCGCGCGGCACCGCCGCGGGCACGGGCAGCGTGGTGATCGGAACGGTCACCCCGTAGCGACCCAGTAGCACCCGTGGCGTAACGAGGGGGTGGGCACCGACAGCCGGTGTCCACCCCCTTGCCGTCTCCGCTGCCGTCCCGTGACCTGTCCGACCCTTGGACAATCGATTGGACAAGGCGCCCCGGGACATACGCATCATGGAAGCCGCAGCACCTGCACTTACGTACGGAGGAGTCCCCGTGAAGGTCGGAATCGTCGGAGCCACCGGTCAGGTCGGCACGGTCATGCGCAGGATCCTCGCCGAGCGGAACTTCCCCGTGGACGAGCTGCGCCTCTTCGCCTCCGCCCGCTCCGCCGGCAAGGTCGTCGACGGCGTCACGATCGAGGACGCGGCCACCGCCGACTACACCGGCCTGGACATCGTGCTCTTCTCGGCCGGCGGCACCACCTCCAAGGCGCTCGCCGAGAAGGTCGCCTCCCAGGGCGCCGTCGTGATCGACAACTCCTCGGCCTGGCGCCGCGACCCCGAGGTCCCGCTGGTCGTCTCCGAGGTCAACCCGCACGCGATCAAGGACCGCCCCAAGGGCATCATCGCCAACCCGAACTGCACCACGATGGCCGCCATGCCGGTGCTCAAGCCGCTCCACCAGGAGGCCGGCCTGACCGCGCTCGTCGCCACCACCTACCAGGCCGTCTCCGGCTCCGGCCTGGCCGGTGTCGCGGAGCTCGACGGCCAGGTCAAGGCCGTCGCCGAGGGCGCCACCGCGCTCACCCACGACGGCGAGGCCGTCGAGTTCCCCGAGCCCGGCGTCTACAAGCGCCCGATCGCCTTCAACGTGCTGCCGCTGGCCGGCGCCATCGTCGACGACGGCTCCTTCGAGACCGACGAGGAGCAGAAGCTCCGCAACGAGTCCCGCAAGATCCTGGAGATCCCGGACCTCAAGGTCTCCGGCACCTGCGTGCGCGTCCCGGTCTTCTCCGGCCACTCCCTCCAGGTCAACGCCCGCTTCGAGCGTCCGATCAGCGTCGAGCGCGCCTACGAGCTGCTGAAGGACGCCGAGGGAGTCGAGCTCTCCGAGATCCCGACCCCGCTCCAGGCCGCCGGCAAGGACGCCTCCTACGTGGGCCGCATCCGCGTCGACGAGACCGTCGAGCACGGCCTCGCGCTGTTCCTCTCCAACGACAACCTGCGCAAGGGCGCGGCGCTCAACGCGGTGCAGATCGCGGAGCTCGTGGCGAAGGAACTGCAGAGCTGACCCCCTTCGTGCGGAAGAACGGCGGCCACCGGAGACGGTGGCCGCCGTTCTTCTTGTCCACGATGCGTGTTCGCCCTGGGAAATGAGCCGTGCGCAGCCCGCACACCCCGTGGAAGGATGAGCCAAACGTCACGAAACCGAGGAGTTGACCGGGTGCCTGGCACGAACCTGACCCGTGAAGAGGCCCAGCAGCGGGCGAAGCTGCTGACCGTGGACGCGTACGAGGTCGACCTCGACCTCACCGGTGCGCAGGAGGGCGGCACCTACCGGTCCGCCACCCTCGTCCGCTTCAATTCCGCCGAGGCCGGTGCCGAGACCTTCATCGATCTCGTCGCCCCGACCGTGCACGAGGTGGTGCTCAACGGGCACGCCCTCGACGTCGCCGCCGTCTTCCAGGACTCGCGGATCGCCCTGGCGGGCCTGCTGGCCGGCGCCAACGAGCTCAAGGTCGTCGCCGACTGCGCGTACACCAACACCGGTGAGGGCCTGCACCGCTTCGTCGACCCGGTCGACGGGCAGGCGTACCTCTACACCCAGTTCGAGGTGCCGGACGCGCGTCGCGTGTTCGCCTCGTTCGAGCAGCCGGACCTGAAGGCGACCTTCCAGTTCACCGTGAAGGCCCCCGAGGGCTGGACCGTGATCTCCAACAGCCCGACCCCGGAGCCGAAGGACGGGGTGTGGGAGTTCGCGCCGACGCCGCGGATCTCCACGTACATCACCGCCCTGATCGTCGGCCCGTACCACGCCGTGCACTCGACGTACGAGGGCAAGAACGGCCAGGTCGTGCCGCTCGGCATCTACTGCCGCCCGTCGCTCGCCGAGTTCCTCGACGCCGAGCACATCTTCGACGTCACGCGGCAGGGCTTCGACTGGTTCCAGGAGAAGTTCGCCTACGACTACCCGTTCGCCAAGTACGACCAGCTGTTCGTGCCGGAGTTCAACGCGGGCGCGATGGAGAACGCGGGCGCGGTCACCATCCGCGACCAGTACGTCTTCCGCTCGAAGGTGACGGACGCGGCGTACGAGCGCCGGGCCGAGACCATCCTGCACGAGCTGGCGCACATGTGGTTCGGCGACCTGGTCACCATGGAGTGGTGGAACGACCTGTGGCTGAACGAGTCGTTCGCCACCTTCACCTCGGTCGCCTGCCAGGCGTCCGTCGAGGGCACCCGCTGGCCCAACGCCTGGACCACCTTCGCCAACTCGGAGAAGACCTGGGCCTACCGCCAGGACCAGCTGCCGTCCACGCACCCGATCATGGCCGACATCAACGACCTGGAGGACGTGCTCGTCAACTTCGACGGCATCACCTACGCCAAGGGCGCCTCGGTCCTGAAGCAGCTGGTGGCGTACGTCGGCCAGGACGAGTTCTTCAAGGGCGTCCAGGCGTACTTCCAGCGCCACGCGTACGGCAACACCCGCCTCACCGACCTGCTCGGCGCCCTGGAGGAGACCTCCGGACGTGACCTGAAGGCCTGGTCGAAGGCGTGGCTGGAGACCGCGGGCATCAACATCCTGCGGCCCGAGATCGAGACCGACGAGAACGGCTCGATCACCTCCTTCGCCATCCGCCAGGAGGCCCCCGCGCTCCCGGCCGGCGCCAAGGGCGAGGCCGTGCTGCGCCCGCACCGCATCGCCGTCGGCTTCTACGACCTCGACGCGGCCGGCAAGCTGGTCCGCACCGAGCGCCTGGAGCTGGACGTCGAGGCCGCCGAGCTGACGGCCGTGCCGCAGCTGGCCGGCAAGCAGCGCCCGGCCGTCGTCCTGCTCAACGACGACGACCTGTCGTACGCCAAGGTCCGCCTCGACGAGGTGTCCCTGAAGAACGTCACCGCGCACCTCGGCGACTTCACCGAGTCGCTGCCGCGCGCGCTGTGCTGGGCCTCCGCCTGGGACATGACCCGCGACGGCGAGCTCGCCACCCGCGACTACCTCTCCCTGGTGCTCTCCGGCATCGCCAAGGAGTCCGACATCGGCGTCGTCCAGTCGCTCCAGCGGCAGACCAAGGTCGCCCTCGACCTGTACGCGGCGCCGGAGTGGCGCGCCGAGGGCCTGGCCCGCTGGGGCGCCTTCGCCCAGGAGCAGCTGCGCGCCGCCGCCCCCGGCAGCGACCACCAGCTGGCGTGGGCCCACGCCTTCGCGGACACCGCCCGCGAGGCCGCCGAGCTCGACCTGCTCGCCGCGCTGCTCGACGGCAGCGAGGTCGTCGACGGCCTCGCCGTCGACGCCGAGCTGCGCTGGGCGTTCGTGCAGCGCCTCGCCGCGACCGGCCGCTTCGACGAGGCGGAGATCGCCGCCGAGCTGGAGCGCGACAAGACCGCGGCCGGCGAGCGCCACGCCGCCACCGCCCGGGCCGCCCGCCCGACCGAGGCCGCCAAGGCCGAGGCGTGGGCGTCGGTCGTCGACGACGACAAGCTGGCGAACGCGGTGCAGGAGGCGGTCATCGCCGGCTTCGTGCAGGCCGACCAGCGCGAGCTGCTCGCCCCGTACACGGCGAAGTACTTCGCCTCGATCAAGCGCGTCTCCGAGACCCGCAGCCACGAGATCGTCCAGCAGATCGTGGTCGGCCTCTACCCGACGCTGCAGGTCTCCCAGGAGACCCTGGACGCGACGGACGCCTGGATCGCGGCGAACGACCCGGCCCCGGCGCTGCGCCGACTGGTGACGGAGTGCCGCGCGGGCGTGGAGCGCGCCCTGAAGGCCCAGGCGGCGGACGCGGCCGCGGCCTGATTCCCGCAGTGAAGGGGCCCCGGACGGTGAACCGTCCGGGGCCCTTCGTCATGCGTGCGTCAGCCCAGGTTCGTCAGCCACTGCCAGCCGCCCGTGCCGATCGTCGTCGGCGTGCCGAGGCCGGTCGGGGTGCCGGGGAGGAACTCCAGGTTCTCGGCGGTGCCGGCGGTGCGGGTGGTCCACAGGTCGGGCAGGCCGTCGCCGGTGACGTCGCCGGCCGAGACGGCGAGGCGGCGGTCGGCCACGGTCCAGGGGCCGCCGGTGAGTTCGACGGGGGCGACGAGGTGCTGGTCGCCCTGGCTCGCGTACTGGAGGAGGCGGCCGGTGGCGCGGTCGCGGGCCCAGATGTCGGCCTTGCCGTCGCCGGTGACGTCGCCGGGGAGGAGCACGTCGTAGTTCGCGAACTCGGCGTCGCCGATGTGGAGCGCGGCGCGGGCGGCGAAGGTGGGCTGGCCGCCGACGGCGGCGCCGCCGCGGTGCAGCCAGAGGCCGGTGGCGCTGCGGGCGAGGACGTCGGGCAGGCCGTCGCCGTCCACGTCGCCGGCGGCGAGCGGGGTGGCGCCGGTCCAGCCGGTGGGGCGGCCGCCCATGGCGATGCGGGTGCCGAGCTCGCCGCTGCCGGTGTTCGGGTAGACCCACAGCTCGTCGCCGATGCGGGCGAGGACGTCCTCGCGGCCGTCGCCGGTCCAGTCGCCGCGGTGGCTGACGGCGGCGCCGGCCCAGCCGCCGGTGCCGATCTGGCGCATGCCGGCGAGGGTGCCGCCGCCGGTGCCGGAGTAGAGGCGCAGGTTGCCGTCGTCCTTCACGGCGAGGAAGTCGGGCCGCCCGTCGCCGGTGAGGTCACCGCCGGTGCCGGTGCCGGGCCGCGGCTCGGGGTAGGCGGCGGCGCGCAGCAGCAGGTGGTCGGAGAGCGGTGCGGTGCCGGCCGGTTCGGGTTCGAGGGCGTCGGCGCGGACGGTGTGGAAGTCGCGGGCGCTGAGGAAGACGTGGTCGAACTTCTTGCCGGCGTACGTGGTGGGCTCGCCCGAGCGGCACTCGGTGGCCCCGGCGTCGAGGCATGCCTGGGTGAACCAGTCGCGGTCGTTCTCGTCGGCCTCGGCGAACGGCCCGGTGCCGGGCAGTCCGGCGCGTATCGGGTCGAGCGCGGGGTAGTCCGGGCCGGCGTTGAAGTCGCCGCCGAGGACGACGGGGAGCCCGGCGGCCCAGGTGTCGACCTTGGCGAGGACCTGCGAGGAGCCGTTGTCCGGGGTGATGTACTGCGCGAGGTGCGTGTTGCAGACGAGCGTGGTGCGGCCGTCGACCGGCCCGCGGGCGCACAGCACGGCCCGGCTCTCCTCGGTGGCCGGGCCGGTGAGGTTGGCGGCGTAGCGGTCGACCGCCGGTGCCTTCACGAAGACGCCGAGGCCGAAGCGCCGGTCGGTGGACCACTTTCCGCAGCCGGCGGCGTCGTTGACGGTCGAGGTCCACACGCCGGTGTAGCCGGGCAGGGCGTCGCGCAGCGCGGCCCACTGGCCGAAGCACAGCTCCTGGAGGAGCAGCGCGTCGGTGTCCCAGGCGAGCGTCTGCTGCTTGACCTCGGCGGTCCAGGTCGGCAGGTCGAGCGCGCTCTGGCAGGTGGACTGGCCGCACACGTTGTACGAGATGGTGCGCACGGGCGGCGCGGTGGCGGGGTCCACGGTGTCGGCGGCGGCCGGCGCCGCGGCCGGGAGGACCGCGGCGGCCAGCATCGCGAGCACGGTGGCGGCGCGGGACAGGAGTCTTCGGGACGGGAGTCTTCGGGACGGGAGTCTTCGGGACGGGAGTCTCATGCCCGGAGAGCGTAGTGATCCTTTCGGTGTACCTGTCAGCCGGTCAGGCAGTCAGGCGCGCGTACGTCGACCGCAGTTCCGCCGCGCCGTCCTCCGTCAGGCTGCCGTGCAGTCGCATCCGGGCGACGCCGCCGTCCGGGAAGGCGTCGAGGCGGACGTGGGTGACGACGGCCTGGGCGGGGAGCACGAAGCGGTGCAGGGTGTCGGGCTGGAGGCGGGTGCGCGGGATGATCTCGAACCACTCGCCCGTGTCGCCGTCGCGGCCCTGGAGCGCGATCCAGCCGGCCGAGTTGCCCTTGAGGTACGCGGTGTCGATCTCGACCGCGCGGACCGCGCCCTGGGCGGCGAGCCGGAACCGCACCCAGTCGTTGGTGCCGCGCACCCGGCGGCGGCGGTTCTCCCAGCCGTCGTCCATCTTGCGAGAGGTGCCGGGCAGGATGATCTGCGTGGGCGAGGAGTAGAAGCGGTCCGAGGCGTCCTCGTACACACCGCCGTTGAGCACGGAGATCAGGTCGAGGGTGCCGAGCACGGCCAGCCACTCGGGGTCGGGCACGACCTCGCCGTGGACGCGGAGGCGGGCGATGCCGCCGTCGGGGTGCTGGCAGACCCGGACGTGGGTCCAGCGGCGCTCGCTGTCGATCGTGAAGCCGTTGGCGGCGTGGCCGCGCACGGGGGTGGGCGGCAGCAGCTCCTCCCACGTGGCGTCGACGAGTTCGGCGGGGCTCGGGGTGCCCTCGACGGCGGCGGCCTGGATGCTCACGCGCTGCGGGTAGTTGCCGCGGAAGTGGGCGGTGTCGACGACGATCCCGCGGATGACGCCGGGGGCGCCGAGGCGGACGATCGCCCAGTCGTGGTCCTCGGGCGCGGGGAACGGACGGTCGGCGCCGGCGCCGCGGCGGCGGCGGGTCTCCCAGCCGTCCATGATCTTGCCCTTGTGGCCGAAGTGCTCGGGGTCGAAGACGGCGCGCTCGCGGACCAGCAGGTTCTCGCGCTCGGCGAAGAACTCGTCGTTGGCGGCGACGACTCCGGCGCCGAGGCGGCGGTCGGCGAGGTCGACGAGCTCGGTGAACCCGAAGTCGCAGGTGCGGTAGTCGGCGTACGGGTCGCCGCCGGCGTAGGGAGCGGCGTCGTTGGCGTGCGGATCGGTGGCGAGGTCGGTGGCCTGGGCGAGGTCGGTGTCGTCGGTGCTCATGTCCTCGACTGTGCCGCCGGGAATCCACACAGGTCCATCGAATGTTTCCGAGGTTCCTTTTCAGCTGTGCTGAACGGTCAGGCGAGGCTCTCCCGCTGTACGGCGGCCCGGCGCAGCGCCGCGAGCACCCGCGCCACCGCCGGACCCTCCTCCGCCCCGCGCCGTACCGCCGCGACGACATGGCGGCGCGGCTGATCGGCCGTCAGCACCCGCATCACCACGCCTCTGGCGCGCTCGGCGGCGGCCATCCTCGGCACCAGCGCCACCCCCATCCCCGCCTCGACCATGGCGAGGATCGCGGTCCAGCCGGCTGCGCTGTGCGCCTGCTCGGGCACGAACCCGGCGGCCTCGCACGCGGCGGTGGTGATCTCGGACCAGGGCCCGGAGCCGCCGAAGATCCAGGGCTCGGCGGACAGGTCGGCGAGCCGCAGACCGGGCGCCTCGGCGAGCGGGTGACCGGCGGGCAGGGCGACGTCGAGCGGGTCGGCGAGCAGCGGCACCCGGGTGAACTGTGGGTCGCGGGCGGTGGGCGCATGCGCGGCGAGCGAGAGGGCGAGGTCGACCTCGCCGGCGGTGAGCAGTTCGTACGCCTCCGCCGCCTCGGCCTCCCGGACCCGCACGTCGAGCCCCGGGTGGTCGGCGCGCAGCGTCTGCACAGCGGGCACCACGAGCGCGGCCACGGCGGTCGAGAACGCGGCGACCCGCACCCGTCCGGCCTCACCGCGCAGATAGCCGTCGAGCTCCGCCTCCGCCCGCTCCAGCTCCGCGAACACCGCCTCGGCGTGCCGCAGTACGAGATGCGCGGCGTCGGTGAGCCGGACCCGCCGGCCGTGCGCCTCCAGGACGGGCACGCCGAGCTGCCGGGCGAGGTTGGTGAGCTGCTGGGAGACGGCCGAGGGGGTCATCAGCAGCGCCTCCGCGGTCGCGGTGACGGTGCCGCGGTCGCGGAGGGTGCGGAGGATCTGGAGCTTCTTGATGTCCCACTCGGTCATGAGGCGCAACCTATCGGGCCCTAGCGGGACTGCTCCCGGGTGGCCGAGGCCAGCGCCACCCCGCCCAGGATGAGCGCCATGCACGCCCCGCCGAGGAGGCCCAGCTCCTCGCCGAGCAGCAGGTACGAGAGCAGGGCGACGCAGACCGGCTGGAGGTAGTAGACGACGCCGGCGCGGGCGGCGCCGATGAGGGCGACGGCGCGGTTCCAGGAGAAGAAGGCGACGGCGGAGGAGAGCACGCCGACGTAGACGAGCGGGCCGACGGTGCCGGCGGTGGGCTCGAAGCCGCCCTGGGTGGCGAGGCTGACCGCGTACGCCGGCAGCAGCATCGCCGCGCCGAGGACGAAGGTGGTGAAGAGGAAGACGACACCGCCGAGTTCGGCCGGGCGGCGCTTGAGCAGGGCGCTGTACGAGGCGAAGGCGAGCGCCGCCGCGAACATCCACAGGTCGCCGGTGCCGAACCGGGTCGGCAGCGCGCCGCGGCCGACGAGCAGCAGCACGCCGGCGCAGGCGACGAGCATGCCCGTGACGCGCCGGGCGCCGAGCCGGGCGCCGCCGAGCCGCTCGTACACCGCCATGAGGACGGGCGAGGCGGCCATGATCATGCCCATGTTGCCGGCGGAGGTGGTGAGTCCGGCCTGGTTGACCAGGGTGTTGTAGACGGTGATGCCGAGCAGCGAGGCCAGGGTGACGAAGCCGAGGTGACGGCGGATCAGGTGCAGCTGCCGCCAGGTGGCGCGGGCGGCGAACGGGGCGACGGCGAGGATCGCGACGATCCAGCGCCAGAAGGCGGCCTGGACGGGCGGGACGGTGTCGTGCAGGGCGCGGGCGACGACGAAGCTGCCGGACCAGACGACCGTGGCGAGCAGGGCGAGCAGCACGCCGAGGCCGGCGCCCTTGGCGGGTGCCGGCCTCTCGGTGACGTGCTGGTCGTGGGTGTCGGTGGCGGTCGGGGTTTCGGCGGCAGTCGTTGTCATGGACCTACCGTCGCACCCCGGAAACCTCCAGGTCCATCGAAACTTCCTGAGCGTTCTTTTCAGTAATGCTGAACGATTCCTCCTTGGCGGCCCCCTTGGCGGCCCCCTTGGCGGCCTTCTTGGCTCGCGGAGCCAGCTGGCCGAGGAGCGTGGCACCGAAGGCGATCACCATGCCGAGGAGCTGGACCGGGCCGAGGGCCTGGCCGAGAGCGGCCCAGCCGATGACGGCGGCGGTGATCGGGGAGAGCGGGCCGAGCAGGGTGACCGAGGAGGCGCTCAGACGCTCGATGCCGCGGAACCAGAGGAAGTAGGAGATCGCGGTGTTGCCGAAGGCGAGGTAGGCGTAGCCGGCCAGGTTGGTGCCGCTGAGGGCCGGCGGGGCGCCCTCGACCAGGAAGGCGATCGGGAGCAGGAACAGGCCGCCGGCGGTGAGCTGCCAGCCGGTGAGGGCGAGCGCGCCGACACCCTCGGGGCGGCCCCAGCGCTTGGTGAAGACGGTGCCCGCGGACATCGACAGGGCGGAGAGCAGACCGGCGGCCACACCGATCGCGTCGAGCGCGGCCCCCGCCTTGAGGACGACGAGGCTGACGCCGAAGGCGGCGGCGATGGCGGTGAGCAGCCCCTTCACGGTGGGCTTGTCGCCCAGGAACAGGGCGGCGAGACCGACGACGAAGAGCGGGCCGACCGAGCCGACGACGGCGGCGACGCCACCGGGCAGCCGGTAGGCGGCGAGGAAGAGGAGCGGGAAGAAGGCGCCGATGTTCAGCACGCCGAGCACCAGCGACTTCCACCACCAGGCGCCCTGCGGGAGCTTGCGGGTGAGGCCGAGGAGCAGCAGTCCGGCGGGCAGGGCCCGCATCAGGCCGGTGAAGAGCGGCCGGTCGGGCGGCAGGAACTCCGTGGTGACGAAGTAGGTGCTGCCCCAGGAGATCGGAGCGAGGGCGGTCAGGGCGATGGTGGCGGCCTTGCGGGACATGACGGGTTCCCCCCTGTAGCGGGCTGCGGGCGCCTCCCCGGTGTCGCGCCCGGTTCGGCTTGGCAGTAATTAACTTAGCACTAAGCTACTTATGCGCAAGAGGCTTTCTTGCAAGTGACTCAGTAGAGAGGGAAACTGGGGGCATGGAGAAGCACACGCCCGGGCCGGGGCCCGCCCACGACGCCGTCGACGCCATCGCCGATCAGTGGGCGGCGGTCCGCCCCGACCTCGACACCCTGCCGATGGCCGTCTTCGGCCGCATCTACCGCCTGTCCGCCGCCATGCGCGGCAAGGTGGACAAGGCGTACGCGCCGTACGGCGGGATGTCGCTCGGCGAGTTCGACGTGCTCGCCACACTGCGCCGCTCCGGAGAGCCGTACACGCTCTCCCCGCGCGAGCTGACCGCCACGCTGATGATCACGACCGGCGGGATGACCGGGCGGCTCGACAAGCTGGAGCGGGCCGGGCTGCTGGCCCGCAGCCCCGACCCGAACGACCGGCGCGGTCTGCGGGTCACCCTCACCGACGAGGGCCGCAGCCTCGTGGACCAGGCCGTCGGCGCCGGGCTCGCCGAGCAGCGCGCGGCCCTGGAGGCGGCGCTCACGCCGGAGGAGTCGGAGCAGTTGGCCGACCTGCTGCGCAAGCTCCTCGCCACGACGGCCTGACGCCGGCGGCCGACGGGCGGGCGCCGGGGCCCTGCGCGCCGGGGCGCCGGGCGCGTCGCCGGGCGCGTCGGGGCGCGTCGCCGGGCGCGTCGGGGCGCGTCGCCGGGCGCGTCGGGGCGCCGGGCGCCTGAAGACACGCGAGGGCGCCGCGCGGTACTCACGTACCGCGCGGCGC
>NZ_JBSGBF010000109.1:0-25212 GCF_053601115.1 Streptomyces sp. NPDC004788 | reverse complement strand
CCTGGGTGAGCCGGGCCTGCTGCCCGTCCAGGACGAAGGCCTCGACGGCGGGCGCGTAGGCGGCGCGGGTGTAGAACCGCCAGCCGCCGGCCACGTGTGCTCGTGTGTCAGAAGCAGGAGATGGTCGTCGTCGGGCGCAGCAGCAGGGAGCTGGCCTCGTCGCGCTGGCCGATGCCGTTGCCGTCGACGCCGTCGTCGGTGAGCTGGTTGTAGTTGACCGAGCTGCCCGGGTTCACGCAGAAGTCGAGGTTCACGTAGCCGGGGTCGTAGTAGTAGTGGCTCTCGTAGCCGCCGGTGCTGGAGTTGCTGGCCGACCACGAGTTGTCGTTCACGACGTGCCCGCTGGTGAAGTAGTCGTCCCTGAAGTCGGCGTCGCTGTTGAAGTAGTTGTGCACGGAGGCGCCGATGCTGCCCTCGAAGAGACAGTGGTAGCCCGAGGGGCAGCTGGGGCCCGCCGAGGCGGTCGTCGCGGTGGCGATGCCGCCGCCCAGGAGGAGCGCGGTCGCCCCGGCGACGGCGGCGGCCTTCCTGCGGATTCCGGAGTTCATGCCGATCCTGCGCATGTCGTGTTCTACCTTTCGGTTGTCGGTAGTGCTGCCTGAGGCACGGTCCGCAAGGGCGCACGGGGGAGAGGAAGCTCCTCCGTGCGCCCGCTTCCGTATGCGGACCAGGAAGGTGTCGACGGTCAGAAGCAGGAGATGGTCGTCGAGGGGCGCATCAGCAGGGAGCTGGCCTCGTCGCGCTGGCCGATGTGGTTGCCGTCGATGCCGTCGTCGCTGAGCCGGTCGTAGTTGACCGCGCTGCCCGGGTTGACGCAGAAGACCAGGCCGCCGCTGTAGCCGGTGTCGTAGTAGTAGTGGCTCTCGTAGCCGCCGCTGCTGGAGTTGCTGGCCGACCACACGTTGTCGTTGATGTTGAGCGACGTGCCGTCGAAGTAGTTGTCGGTGAAGTCGGGGTCGCTGTTGTAGAACGCGTGCCCGGCGGAGGTGCCGATGCCGCCGATGAAGACGCAGTGGTAGCCCGACGCGCAGTTGGGGCCGGCCGCGGCGGTCGTGGCGGTGGCGATGCCGCCGCCCACGAGGAGCGCGGTCGCGCCGGCGACGGCGGCGAACTTCCTGCGCAGGCCGGACTTCGGGTGGGTCGAGGACATGAGCGGTAGTCCTTTCGTCTGCGGACCGCCGTCCGCGGTCCGCGGTCCGCGGGGAACATCCGCTCCCGGGAACGGAAGCGGAAGACTGTGATGGTGAGGGTGGTGAGAGTGGTGAGGCGGTGAGGTGGTGAGGGCTGTGGTGGTGAGGTGGTGAGGGGGGTGAGGCGGTGAGGGTGGCGGTACGGCGACGGCACGGGCGCCGCCTGCGGCTCAGCCGGTCGTGCCCAGGACCTCGTCGGCCGCCCTGTTCTGCCGGGCGGACAGCTTCTTCCAGTCGGCGCCGACGGTGGGGTGCTCGTCGAGCCAGCGCTGCTGGGCGACGGCGAGCCGGCGGTACGCGGTGGTCAGGTATCCCGTCTCCGCCTTGCAGCGCAGATCCGCCGCGGCGACCGGGCTGGTCCGCCGGGCCTCGGCCGAGCGCAGCGAGTTCAGGACCTGTACGGGGTCCTGGGCCTTGACCTTGTTCCGGTCCATGCACGCCCGCCAGCGCGTGGTCGCCGCACGGAACTCGGCGTCCTTCTCCACGTCGCCGCGCGCCTGCTGCTGCGCTTCGAAGAGCATGATCCGCACCTGGAGCCAGCGCGTCCGGCCGTCGCCGAGCAGTCGCGTCTCGGCCTCGGCGAGGCAGCCCTCGCCCGGCCGGGAGACGCTCAGCCGCAGGCCCTTCGTGGTGACCCGCGCGCTCTGCCGGCCGAACAGGGCCCGGGCGTAGGCGTCGGTGCTCTCCGGGCTGCCGGGCCGGGGCGGCGCCTCGGCCGACGGCGTGGGGGATGCCGTCGCGGCGGTGCGCGCCGGGGGCGCGGACTCGAGGCCGAAGGGCTGCGGGCGCTCGTCCGGACCGTCGGCGCCCGGGTCCGTGGCCGGGGGAGCGGGGGCGTAGCGGTAGCCCCGCCGGGCCATGCAGGCGATCGCGACCTTCTGCTGGGCCCGGGCGCTGCGCAGCTGGGGTGTGAAGAGCAGGTCGGTGACGGGCGGCAGCGCGTGCAGCGCGGCCGGCCCGCCCGGCGTCACCGCCTGTTTCGGGGCCGGTGCGGCGGGCGGCGTCTCGCCGGCTCCGGAGCAGCCGGCCACGGCGACGAGGACCGCTCCCGCGGCCAGTGCGCGTACGAGCCCCCGCGCGGCGACACGCCCGCCGAAATCGTTCCTCGCCAGGGTCTCGGGCATTTTACGATCCACCGTCCTGTTGGTGAGCGTGCTGGTCGAACACCGTTCGGTTCAGAGTCTGTGAGACGGGGGGAGTTCCGTGAACTTCATTGCGCTGAAACGTAATTGCCCTGGTGGGAGGGGTTGAGGTGCTGCGTATTCACTTCACGGGGGAGGACCTCGCGCGGGTGCGTTTCGCCTCCGGGCCCGACCCGATGTGGGAACTGCTGATCAGCCTCCACCGGCTGCGAAGACGGGACGCGGGGGTGCTCTTCGGGCCCTGGCTGCGGGAGTCGCTGCCCCGGGTCCCGTCCGCCACCCGCCTGTTGACGTCCCTCGCGCCCCCCGTCGGGTACGCGGCGGACTTCCTGACCCCGGCGGTCGAGGGAGGTCTGGCCGAGCGGATCGAGGCGCTGCGGGCCACACCGCTGAGCCGAGTCCGGCGTGACTTGAGCGAGTTCGCGCGCCAGAACGGAAACCGGCGACTGCCGTCCTGGAGCCGGGAGCTGGCGGAGGGCAGGCCCGAGAGCCTCGGGCGCCTGGCCGACGCGGCGAGCGCGTACTTCGACACGGTGCTCGCCCCGTTCTGGGAGCGCATACGGGTGCAGACGTGCCGGGACCGGTCGCGTCGCTCGGCCGTGCTCGCGGAGGGCGGCTGGGACGCGGTCCTCAGCACGATCCACACGTCCGCGCACTGGGAGTTTCCGGTGCTCCGGCTCGACTTCCCGGTCGACCAGGACCTCCATCTCGAGGGTCGCGGCCTGCTGCTCCAGCCGTCGTTCTTCGCGCGTTACGCCCCTACGACGCTCGCGGACCCGACGCTGCCGCCGGTCCTCGTCCATCCGATCGAGCACGACGTGTGGTGGGCGACGCCGGAGGCTCCGCCCGCCGGCGGACGTGCGCTCGCGGCGCTGATCGGCCCGACCCGGGCGGTCGTGCTGTCCGCGCTGGCCGACGGCATCGCGACGACGGGCGAGCTCGCCCGCCGCACGGGCACGACGGCGCCCAACGCCAGCCGTCACATCACGGCCCTGCGGGAGGCGGCGCTGGTCTCCAGCCTGCGCCACCGCAACGCGACCCTGCACACGGTCACCGAGCTCGGTCTCGCCCTGCTCGAGGGAGGCAACCCCGGCCTGGACGGCTGACGTGGGCAAGACGGCAGCCCCGCAACGGAGTTCCGGTGCGGGGCCGCCGTCGTACGTCAGGAGTAGATGCCCGTGTGGGTGAAGGTCCACCGCTGGTTGGGCTGGTACGTGCAGTCCCAGAGGCGGGCCGGGGCGCCGGGGTCCGTCCTCCAGTCGGCGATCTCCAGGCACTTTCCGGGGAGGTAGGTGTACGGCGGGGCGATCACGCCCGTGTCGCCGGTCCACTGCTGGTTGGCGCCGTAGTGGCAGTCCCACTGCTGGGCGGGCGCGCCGTTGTAGGTGCCCCAGCCGGCGATCTCCAGGCACTTGCCGCTGTTGAGGTTCTTGTACCAGTAGACGCCGGTGCTCGTGTTGGGGTCGTCGTCGTACCAGCGCACCCACTTCTGGTTGGCACCGCCGGTGCAGGGCCACTGGCGGACCGGGGCGCCGTTGTCGGTGCGCCAGTCGGCGACCTCCAGGCACATGCCGGAGACGTGCTGCGGGCTGATGAAGAAGATCGCGTTGGGGTAGGGAACGATGGCGGCCTGGGCGGGCGTCGCGGTGACACCGAGCATCATGCCGATGGAGGCTGCCAGGACGAGCAGGCAGCGGCGGACAGGGCCGGACGGTGTGAAGGACATGACCGCATGATGGCACCCGTGAACGATTCCAACAGGCGTTTTCGATCACGGCACTTGGTGAGGAATCGCCTGCTATACGATCGCGCCTGGTCGACACGTGATCACATGGGGGGAATACATGTCCGTTTTCCGGAGAGCCCTGGCGCTGGGCGCCGTCGGCTCGCTGAGCCTGGCCGGCGTGCTCGGCCTGCAGGCCGGCCCGTTCGCGACCGCGGCGGCCGCCGCGAGCACGCTGGGCAGCAACCAGTTCCACGGTGTCAACTGGGCCGATCCGCGCGACAACTATGCCGACGACGAGGTCGTCCCGTCCGGCCTGTCGACCGCGGACGACTACCTGACGACGTACAACAAGTCCGCCGCCGTCATCGGCCAGTTCCAGAGCAAGTTCGGCGCCGACACCGTCCGCCTCCCGGTCAACCCGGCCACCGTCAACGGCCCCTGGTGGGGCTCGTACATGGGCGCCGTCGACGCGGCCGTCGGCAAGGGCGCCAAGGTCGTGCTCGCCTACTGGGAGGGCCCCGGCGCCGCCAAGGACGGCCGGATCGACGACCAGGCCGCCTACGACGCGATGTGGTCGACGATCGTCGACCGGTACGCCGACAACGACCGCGTGTACTTCGAGCCGATGAACGAACCCTTCGGCTACTCCGCGAGCGAGTGGACCGACACCGCCGCCCGCTGGCTCGGCGACCATGGCCGCAGCATCCCGCGCGACCGGGTCTTCGTCGGCGGCACCGGCTACAGCGAGGACGTCCGGCCCGTCTGCGCCGACAGCCGCCTCGCCGGCACCCACCTCTCGCTGCACCAGTACGGCTTCTGGCACCCGGACTGGACCCAGCACTCCCAGTGGTCCGCCGACCTGCGCACCAAGGTGGGCGGCTGCGCCTCCCGCACCGTCCTGACCGAGTTCGGCGCCACGCTGAACACCGGCCTGGACTACGACGGCGCGATCAACGGCTCGAACGAGATCGCCTACCTCCAGGCCGCCACCGACACCCTGCGCGAGCTGAACATGGGCTCGGTCTACTGGCCCGGCCTGCGGAGCGGCGACGGCTACAGCCTCACCGAGCTCCAGGGCACCGGCACCGACCTCACCCTGCGCACCACCAACAGCTCCGCCGCCGACCGGCTCGCCTGGTCCTGGTTCGGCACCGGCCGCCCGGCCATCACGGCCGGCGTGCTGCGCGGCGTGGGCTCCGGCCTCTGCCTGGACGTGCCGGGCGCCTCGCACGAACCGGGCGCCCAGATGATCATCTGGTACTGCAACGGCCAGGGCAACCAGGAGTGGACCTACACGGCCCAGAAGGAGCTCCGGGTCTACGGCGACATGTGCCTGGACGTCGACCACGGCGGCACGGCGGGCGGCACCCCGCTGATCCTGTGGCCCTGCAACGGCGGCACCAACCAGAAGTGGAACATCAACGCCGGCGGCTCGGTCACCGCGCAGGACTCCGGCCTGGCCCTCGACGTCGGCGGCGCGGCCACGGCCGCGGGCAGCTCGGTCGGCCTCTGGTACGGCAACGACGGCAGCAACCAGAAGTGGCAGCGCAGCTGACCCGCTGACCCCTGTGGCGGGGGCCGGGGACTTCCGTTCCTTACCCCCGCCACACCTATGTGACCATTGCCACGAAAGGGACAAACGATCACGTTTGGCTGCGACAGTGGGCGGAACACCGATCCATCCAGGGAGCGCGTCCGTTGGCAGCCATCGCCCGATGGTGCGTGAAGCACCGCCTCGCCGCCGTCCTCCTCTGGCTCCTCGCCCTCGGCGGGGTCGCCACCGGGGCGGCGCTCGCCGGCAGCGCGTACTCCAACGACTACGAGGTCCCCGGGACCGAGTCCGGCCGCGCCACCGCCCTCCTCGAGAAGGGCTTCCACGGCGCCGGCGGTGACACCGACACCATCGTCTGGCACACCGACCGCGGCAGCGTGAGCGCCTCCGGCGTCGAACAGCGGATGACCGGCATGCTCCGCAAGGTCGAGGCCCTCCCCGGCATCGCCTCCGTGACCTCCCCGTACGGCTCCGCGCGGGGCCAGATCAGCGAGGACGGGCGCACCGCCTACGCCACCGTCACCTTCGACGCGCAGGCCGACGACATCCCCGAGGCCGAGGCCCAGGCCCTCGTCGACACCGCCAAGGCCGCCGAGACCGACGGCGTCCAGGTCGAGCTCGGCGGCGCCGCCGTCGGCTCCACGGAGGCGTCCGGCGGGCACATCGCCGAGATCGTCGGCGTGGCCGTCGCCGCCGTCGTCCTCTTCCTCGCCTTCGGCTCCCTCGCCGCGGCCCTGCTGCCCATCGCGACCGCCCTGGTCGGCGTGGGCATCGCCTTCTCCGGCATCGTGCTGCTCGGGCACGTCATGACGGTGGCCGACTTCGCGCCGATGCTCGGCATGCTCATCGGCCTCGGCGTGGGCATCGACTACGCGCTGTTCATCGTCACCAGACACCGCAAGGGCCTCAAACGCGGCCTGCCGGTCGAGGAGGCCGCCCGGACGGCGGTCGCCACCACCGGCCGGGCCGTGGTCTTCGCGGGCGCCACCGTCTGCATCGCGCTGCTCGGCATGCTGATCCTGCGGCTCAGCTTCCTCAACGGCGTCGCCATCGCCGCCTCGCTGACCGTCGTCCTCACCGTCGCGGCCTCCGTCACCCTGCTGCCCGCGCTGCTCTCCCTCATCGGCATGCGCGCCCTCAGCCGCCGCGAACGGCGGCAGCTCACCGAGCACGGCCCGCAGCCCGAGCTGCCCACCGGCTTCGCCGCCCGCTGGTCCGCCTTCGTCGAGCGCCACCCCAAGCTGCTCGGCGCGGTCGCCGCCGTCGTCATGGTGGTGCTCGCCCTGCCGACGTTCTCGCTGCACCTCGGCTCCTCCGACCAGGGAAACAATCCGGCCACGGCGACCACCCGCAAGGCGTACGACCTGATCGCCGACGGCTTCGGACCCGGCACGAACGGGCCGCTCACCCTCGTCGCCTCGCTCGACGGCGCCGACGACCGGCTCGCCCTCGACGAGCTGCCGGCCCGCCTCGCGCACACCGAGGGCGTCGAGTCGGTCTCCCCGATCACGTACAACAGCTCCGGCGACACCGCCGTGATCACCGTCGTCCCCGACTCCTCGCCGCAGTCGACCGCCACCAGCGACCTCGTCGACCGGATCCGCGACCACGTCGTGCCGGCGGCCTCCGACGGCACCTCGCTCCAGGTCCACGTCGGCGGCGTCACCGCCTCCTTCGACGACTTCGCGCAGATCATCGTCGGCAAGCTGCCGCTGTTCGTCGGCGTCGTGATCGCCCTCGGCTGTGTGCTGCTGCTGCTCGCCTTCCGCTCCATCGGCATCCCGCTCAAGGCCGCGCTGATGAACATCATGGCCGTCGCCAGTGCCTTCGGCGTGGTCGTCGCGATCTTCCAGTGGGGCTGGGGGAGCGAGCTGCTCGGTCTCGGCAGCGCCGGGCCCATCGAACCCTTCCTGCCCGTGATCATGGTCTCGGTGCTCTTCGGCCTCTCCATGGACTACCAGGTCTTCCTGGTCAGCCGGATGTACGAGGAGTGGCTGGAGACCGGCGACAACCGCCGCGCGGTCCGGGTCGGCCTCGCCGAGACCAGCCGGGTGATCAACTCGGCGGCGGTCATCATGATCTCCGTCTTCCTCGCCTTCGTGCTCTCCGGCGACCGGGTCGTCGCGATGTTCGGCATCGGGCTCGCCGCCGCCGTCGCCCTCGACGCCTTCGTGCTGCGCACCCTCCTCGTCCCCGCGCTCATGCACATGCTCGGCGGCGCCAACTGGTGGCTGCCCCGCTGGCTGGACCGCCGGCTGCCCCGGATCAGCATCGAACCGCCGGAGTGCCGCGAGGCCGCCGACGCCCGCGCGGAGCTCCCCACCCAGACCGCCGAGGTCGTGGAGGCCGCCGGGATACCGGCTCAGCGCGTGGTCATGGCCAAGGCCGAGGACGCCTAGGACCTCGCCGTGAGGCCCTAAGGCACCCTGAGGTACGTCTAAGGCCCCCCGTACGTCGAACATGCGGCACCCGCCCGATGCCGCAGACCCCCCTGGGAGACGAAAGTAGAGGCATCGCAAGGAGCGATACCGAAACCGAAAGCCCCAGGGAGAACACGATGTTCGAGTACCAGCTGCACGTCGCCCGTCACGCCGAGCTCGTCGCCGAGGCCGCCGCCCAGCGCCTGGCCCACGAGGCCGCCCGCGCCGGCCGCCGCGCCCGCCGCACCGGCCGCCAGGAACCGGAGGGGCGGGTGATCGCCGACCGGAACCGCTTCGCCCGGGCCGCGTGACGTCCCCATGGTCACCCGTACGAGCGGAACACCGGATCTCTGTGCCATGCTCGGCGCCGTGGAGACCAGGTCAGTCAGCCCCGTCTTCGTCGGCCGCGCCGGCGAACTCAACGCCCTCACCGAGGCGCTCTCCCGCAGCGGCGCGGGAGAGCCCCAGGCGCTCCTCGTCGGCGGCGAGGCCGGTGTCGGAAAGACCCGGCTCATCGAGGAGTTCACCGCCCGGGCCCGCGCCCAGGGCGCCGTCGTCGTCCTCGGCGGCTGCGTCGAGGTCGGCGGAGACGGGCTGCCCTTCGCGCCCTTCTCCACCGCCCTGCGCGCCCTGCGCCGGGAACTGCCCGAGGAGTTCGCCGCCGCCACCGACGGCCAGGAGGGCGAACTCGCCCGGCTCCTCCCCGAACTCGGCGACATCGGCGGCCTCGAACCCGCCGCTGAGGACGCCACCGCCCGCCTCTTCGAGCTGACCGCACGGCTCCTGGAACGCCTCGCCGAGGACCGCACCCTCGTCCTCGTCCTGGAGGACCTGCACTGGGCCGACGCCTCCACCCGGCACCTGCTCGCCTACCTCTTCCGCACCCTCGACCGCGGCCGGATCGCCGTCGTCGCCACCTACCGCGCCGACGACATCCACCGCCGCCACCCGCTGCGCCCGCTGCTGGCCGAACTCGACCGGCTGCGCTCCGTCCGCCGCGTCGAGCTCGCCCGCTTCACCCGCGCCGAGGTGCACCGCCAGCTCACCGGCATCCTCGCCGCCGAACCCGAACCCGCACTGCTCGACGAGGTGTTCCGCCGCTCCGAAGGCAACGCCTTCTTCGTCGAGGAACTCGTCGCCTCCCACGAGTGCGGCCGCGAGGTCGGCTCCCTCAGCGAATCCCTCCGCGACATCCTCCTGGTCCGCGTCGAGGCCCTGCCCGAGTCGGCCCAGCGGGTCGTCCGGATCGTCGCCGAAGGCGGCTCCACCGTCGAGTTCGACCTGCTCGCCGCCGTCGCCGGGCTCCCCGAGGACACCCTCATCGAGGCCCTGCGCGCCGCCGTCGGCGCCAACATCCTGCTCGCCGCCCCCGACGGCGACGGCTACCGCTTCCGCCACTCCCTGGTCCGCGAGGCCGTCAGCGACGACCTGCTCCCCGGCGAACGCACCCGCCTGCACCGCCGCTACGCCGAGGCCCTGGAGGCCGACCCCGGCCTGGTCCGCGCCGACGAACGCGCCAACCGGCTCGCCACGTACTGGTACCACGCCCACGACGCCGCCCGGGCCCTGCCCGCCGTGCTCCGCGCCTCCGTCGAGACCCGCAAGCGCCACGCGTACGCCGAGCAGCTCCGGCTCCTCGAACGCGCCCTGGAACTCTGGGACAAGGTCGCCGACGAGGTCCGCAGCTCGCTGCGCCCCATCGACTACGCCGAGGCGTACCCGGCCTGCGGCTGCGACCCCGAGACCACCCCGCTGCGCTACGTCGACCTGCTCGCCGAGGCCGCCGTCGCCGCCCGCCTCTCCGGCGAACGCGAACGCGCCCTGAAGATCGGCCGGACCGCGCTGCGGATCCTCGACGAGGACGGCGAGCAGGACCCGCTGCGCGCCGCCTGGTTCTACGTCGAGGCGGCCCGCATGAAGTCCAACCTGGCCCGCGGCGACGGCTGGGCCGAGATCGCCCGCGCCCAGGAACTCGTCCGCGGCCTGCCGCCGTCCGCCGTGCACGCCGTCGTCCTCGCCGTCGCCGCCGGCTGGGGCATGCTCCGCAACCCCGGGCACGCGGCGCTCGCCGCCGCCGAACGGGCCGTCGAATACGCCCGTCTGGTCAAGGCCGAGTCGACCGAACTCAACGCCCGGCTCACCCTCGGCACCATCCTGGTCCTCGCCGGGGACGTCGAGGACGGCCTCGCCGAGATGCACGAGGTGCGGATGCGCACCACGGCCCTCGGCCAGTTCCACGAGGCCGCCCGCGCCCACGTCAACATCTCCTCCTCCCTGGAGGGGCTCGGCCGCTCCCGCGAGGCCGTGGACATCGCCGCCGCCGGCATCGAGATGGCCCGCTCCCACGGCCTCGTCGACAGCGCCGGCTGGATCCGCGCCAACCTCGCCGAGTCGCTGTACGCGCTCGGCGAGTGGGACCGGGCCCAGGAGGAGGCCGAGGCGCTGCTGCGCACCGGCGCCGCCGCCACCAAGCCGGGCGGCAGCGCCCTGGCCCTGCTCGCCCAGCTCGCCGTCGGCCGCGGCGACACCACCGCGGCCGCCGCCCGCCTCGCCGAGGCCGACGAGCGCTACGGCCACGGCCGCGACCCGATACCGCAGTACAACCTGATCGTCGCCCACGTGACCGCCCTCCTCGCCGTCGCCGAGGGCCGGCTCGCCGACGTACGGACCGGGCTCGCCACCGCCGCCGAGGCCGGCTTCCCGCCCGGCACCCACCGCTACGGCTGGCCGATCCTGCTCGCCGCCGCCACCGCCGAGGCCGACAACCTGGGCCTGCCCGCCGCCGCCGAGGGCCGCGCCGCCGCGCTCGACCTGATCCGCCGCAGCGCCCGGGGCCTGGCCGCGCCCGCACCCGTCTGGCAGGCCCACTCGCTGCACGTCTCCGCCGAACTCGCCCGCGCCGAGGGCCGCGACACCGCCGAGCGCTGGGCCGAGACCGTCGCCGCCTACGAGCCCCTCGACCGGCCCTACGACCTGGCCCGGGTCCGGCAGCGGCTCGCCGACGCGCTCCTCGCCGAGGGCGGCCGCCGCGACGAGGCCGCCGCGCTGCTCCGCGACGCCCACACCACCGCCGTACGCCTCGGGGCGCACCCGCTGCGCGAGGACGTCGAGCTGCTCGCCGCCCGCGCCCGGCTCGCCCCGGTCACCGGCGCGGCCACGGTCCCGGCCCAGCCCGAGCCGGAGCAGGACGACGCCTTCGGTCTGACCCCGCGCGAACAGGACGTGCTGCGGCTCGTCGCCGAGGGGCGCACCAACCGGCAGATCGCCGAGGAGCTGTTCATCTCACCGAAGACGGCCAGCGTCCACGTCTCCAACATCCTCGCGAAGCTGGGCGTCGCGGGACGCGGCGAGGCGGCGGCGATGGCCCACCGGTTGCGCCTCCTGGAGGCCCCGCCGGTCTGATCAGCCGCGCTCGGCGGCGGACGGGGAGGCGGCCGGTATGCGTATGGTCACCTTCCCGGAGGTCAGGTCTATCGGCCCCCGGGAGGGATCGCCGTCGCCGAGGTCCTCCCGGGTCAGGGCGAGGCGCTGCCGCTCGTCCTCGGTGTGCTTGCGGCCGGGCGCGAAGAACTCGTCCATGGCGTTGAACATCCGTCTCGCCTTCCTCGTGCGCTAGGGCGAGACCTCCAGGCGGAGGATGCGGTCGTCCCCCGGTTCCGGGGTCCCCCGGGTGTCGGTCTCGTTGGTCACCAGCCAGAGCCGGGTGCCGCCCGCGGTCGCCAGGACCGTGCGCAGCCGCCCGTACTCACCCTTCAGGAACGCCTGGGGCTCTCCGGAACGTTCCGCTCCATGGAGCGGAACGCGCCACAGTCGCTGCCCCCGCAGCGCGGCCAGCCAGATCGCGCCCCGCGCGTACGCGATGCCGCTCGGCGACGCCTCGTCGGTGGGCCACTGGGCCACCGGGTCGGTGTAGCCGGCCCGCCCGGCGCGGCCCTCGGCCACCGGCCAGCCGTAGTTCCGGCCGGGCTCGATCAGATTGAGCTCGTCCCAGGTGTCCTGGCCGAACTCCGACGCCCACAGCCGCCCGTCCGCGTCCCAGGCGAGCCCCTGGACGTTGCGGTGGCCGTACGACCAGACGACGGAGCCCGGGAACGGGTTGCCGGGCGCGGGGCGGCCCTCCGGAGTCATCCGCAGGATCTTGCCGCCGAGCGAGCCCTTGTCCTGGGCGAGGGCGCGCCGCCCGGTCTCGCCGGTCCCCGCGTACAGCATCCCGTCCGGCCCGAAGGCGATCCGGCCGCCGTTGTGGATCAGCCCCTTGGGGATGCCGGTGAGCACGGGCTCCGGCTTCCCGAGCCGGTCGCCGGCCCCGCCCCCGTACCGCATGCGGACGATCCGGTTGTCCGTGGCGGAGGTCAGGTAGGCGTACAGCCGGCCGTCCCGCAGCGCGAGGCCGAGCAGCCCGCCCTCGCCGCCCGGGACGACGCCCGGGACCTCGCCGAGCGAGGTCTTGCGGCCGGTCCTCGCGTCGACGCGGGTGATCGTGCGCTCGTCCCGGGAGGAGACGAGCAGATCGCCGCCGGGCAGCTCGACGAGCCCCCAGGGCGACTTCAGGTCGCGGGTGAGGGTGCCGAGGACACGGACGCGGGGTGTGGCGGCGGTGGCGGTGGCGGTGGCGGTGGCGGAGGACGGGGCGGACGGGGGCGCCGAGGGTCTCGGCGGCGGCGAGGGGGGCGAGGGCGAGGAGCACCCGGCGGCCAGCAGCAGGGCGGCGACCGCGCCCGCCGCACCCTTCACGACGACTCCGCCTCTGCCCATGCTCCCGGTCCTCTCCGTAGTGCCTGGTCCCTCAGTCCCACGACCCCCGCGGCGCCGGCAGCTTCGCGATCTCCGCGAGGTCCGCCGCGTCCAGGACGAGCCGCGCCGCCCGCGCGTTCTCCACGGCCCACCGCTCCCGCTTCGCGCCCGGGATCGGGATCACGTGCGGGCCCTGGGCCAGCACCCACGCGAGCGCCACCTGCGCCGGGGTGACGTCCGCGCCGTGCCGGGCCGCGACCCGGCGCAGGCCCGCCACCAGCGGTTGGTTGGCGGCCATCATCTCGGCCGTGAAGCGCGGGTGGCGGGCCCGCGGGTCGTCCGCCTCGAAGCCGCCGCCCGGCTTCAGGGTGCCGGTCAGATAGCCGCTGCCCAGCGGCATCGCGGCCAGGAAGCCCACACCCCGCGCCGCGCACCAGGGCAGCAGCCGCTCCAGGGCCTCCGGCGACCACACCGACAGCTCGGCCTCGACCGCGCTGACCGGGAAGACCTGCTGGATGCGCTCCAGCTGCCGGATCGTTCCGTCATGGTCACCGCCGCGCGTGCCCCGCCGGGTGGACCGCGCGCCCACCGCGCAGAGCCCGAGCGCCCGCACCTTGCCCGCCCGGACCAGCTCGGCCATGGCGCCCCAGGTCTCCTCGACCGGCACCTCGGGGTCGGCCCGGTGCAGCTGGTAGAGGTCGATCACATCGGTCTGTAGCCGCCGCAGCGAGGCGTCGCAGGCGCGGCGGACGTAGCCGGGGCGGCCGTTGGCCACGACGTGCCCGTCGCCCACGAGCAGCCCGCACTTCGTCGACACGAAGGCGTCCGCCCGGCGTTCCCTGAGCACCCGGCCGAGCAGCAGCTCGTTGGTGAAGGGGCCGTACATGTCGGCGGTGTCGAGCAGGCTCACCCCGGCGTCCAGGGCCGCGTGCACCGCCCGCAGCGAGCGGTCGCCCCGCCGCTCCGAGCCGCTGTACGCCCAGCTCATCGGCATACAGCCGAGACCCACCGCCCCCACCCCGAGCGCCGCCGCCCCGATCGTCCTGCGCTCCACCGTGCCGCTACCCCTCCCTGTGCCGTCCCCCAAAGTAACCAATGGCGCGCGCGATCCTTCGCATAGCCTCGCGGACATGACACTCGAACAGACCGCCCCCGCCGCCGCCACCGACGTGTGGCTTCCTATTCCGGCCGGGGAGATCGACGGACTCCCCGCGCCGGGCACGGCGGGCCTGAACTACCGTTTCTGGGACGGCGAACCGGACTTCCCGGCCGATCCGGCGAACTGCGCCTTCTACGTCGTGCCGTACATGAAGGGCGAGGCGGTCGCCGTCCGGCCGCTCACCGGGATGACCAACGTCCGGGCCGTGCAGACCCTGTCCGCCGGCATCGACCACGTCACCCCCGGTATCGGCGCGCTGCGGCCGGGCGTCCGGCTGTGCAACGCCCGCGGCGTGCACGAGGCCAGCACGGCCGAGCTGACGCTCGCCCTGATCCTCGCCTCGCTGCGCGGCGTCCCGGGCTTCGTGCGCGGCCAGGACGCGGAGGAGTGGCGGGCCGGTTTCTACCCGGCGCTCGCCGACAAGTCGGTGCTGATCGTCGGGTACGGGTCGATCGGCGCCGCGATCGAGGACCGGCTCGCGCCCTTCGAGTGCGCGCGGGTCGTGCGCGTCGCGCGCTCCGCGCGTGCTACGGAGCGCGGTCCCGTGCACCCGCTCACCGAACTGCCCGCGCTGCTGCCCGAGGCCGACGTGGTCGTGCTCTCCGTGCCGCTGACCGCCGAGAGCCGTCACCTCGCCGACGCGGGCTTCCTCGCCCGGATGAAGGACGGCGCGCTGCTGGTCAACGTGGCGCGCGGCTCCGTGGTGGACACCGCGGCGCTCCTGAAGGAGGTGGAGAGCGGCCGGATCACGGCGGCGCTCGACGTCACCAACCCCGAACCGCTGCCCGCCGGCCACCCGCTGTGGCACGCTCCGGGCGTCCTCGTCACCCCTCATGTGGGCGGTTCCACCTCGGCGTTCATGCCCCGCGCGAAGCGCCTGCTCGCGGCCCAGCTGACGCGGTTCGCGGCGGGGGAGGAGCTCGCGAACGTCGTCCTGACCACGTGAGGAGGCCCCGGGCGTGCGCGCCTCCGGAGTGCGCCGGACGCAAGCCCCCTGGTCATCACGCAGAGTACTTATCCCCTGTCCCTGAGTGACGATCCTGGTGTATCGTCCCGGAGCGGGGGACTGCGTCGAGGTACGGGCAGACGCTGGGGAGCGAAGTGACGGGACATCAGATTCCGAGGGGGGCGACGGGTGAAGCACGGCCGAGCGACCGCCGATCCGGCGCGGCCACACCGCCGCCGGCCGCCCTCGCACCGACCCTCCCGGACCACACGGTCCCGGACCAACCCGCCACCTCCGACAGGCCCACCGCACCGGAGCCGTCCTCCGTCGAGCGCCGCCCGCCCGGAGACCGGACTGCCGCACCCGAGCGGTCCCGCGCCGAGCGCCGCGGGCCCGCGGCCGCACCCGAGCCGCCCCCCGTCGAGCGCCACACACCCGGCGCCCCCGACCGCCCTCTCGCCGTCCCGGCGCCCCGCGCGAGCGACACCGCGACCGCGGACGGCGCCGACGGCCCGGCCCCCGGCGCGGCCGACGAGCAGGACGCGACGGCCGCCGACGCCGCCGCGCCCCGCTCGCCCGTGGCGTGCCGTGGCGTGGAGCCGGTCGGTGGGTGCGGCGGGCATGCCGGGGTGCGGTCGGAAGGGGTCGGGGACGGGGCCGCGCCGCAGCGGGCGCACGGGCACCCGTGCGAGTTTCCGGAGGAGCCGGTGAGCACCGGGACGCTCGTCCGGCGCCGGGCCGGCGCCGGGGCCGGGGCGACGCGGCCCGGGGTGCCGCAGCGGCCCGTGGGCGGGGCCGGCGGGGTGCTCGCGCAGATCGGGCTCGGGCTCATCTGCGGCGGATACGCGACCGGCGCCGCGCTCGGCTGGGGCTCCGAGGAACTCGCGCTCGTCATGGGCGACTTCGGACTGAGCGCCGCCGCGCTCGCCGCCGCCGTCTCCTGTCTGCTCTACGCCCGCGGCCACCACCGCGTCTTCCGCCCCGCCTGGCTGCTCTTCGCCTTCTCGTCCTTCATGGCCTCCGCCGGGAACGCCGTCTGGGGCTGGTACGAGGTGGTGCTGCGCCGCCCGGTGCCCAGCCCCTCCGTCGCCGACCTGTGCTTCCTGCTCTTCGCGCCGCCCGCGATCGTCGGGCTGCTCGTCCTCGCCAAGCGGCCGGTGACCCGGGCCGGCTGGGTCTGCCTGGGGCTCGACGCCTGGCTGATCGGCGGCTCGCTGCTCACCCTCTCGTGGAGCCTCGCCCTCGCGCACACCGCGTACGTGCCGGGCGAGAGCGTCGCGCGGGCCGCGCTCTCGCTCGCGTACCCGCTGCTCGACATCGTCCTCGTCAGCATGGTCCTCGCGCTGCACTTCCGCCGCTCCCACCTCAACCGCTCCGCGGTCAACACGGCCATCGCCGCCCTCGCGCTCACCGTGCTGTGCGACGCCCTGTTCACCTCGCCGCTGCTGCGCGAGCACTACAGCTCCGGGCAGCTCCTGGACGCCGGCTGGTTCGCGGGCTCCCTGCTGCTCGCCTACGCGCCCTGGGGCGCGCGCCGGCACGCCGACCCGCCGCCCGCGCCGGCCCGCGCCGCCCGCCACCCGCACAGCCGCCCCCTCGCCGGTTCGCTGGCCGCCCTCACGCCGTACCTCGCGGCGGCGGTCTGCACCCTGAGCATCCTGTACAACGTCGTCGAGGGACGCAGAGTGGACCGCGTCGTCGTCCTCACCGGCTGCGCCGTGGTGCTCGCCCTGGTCGTCCGGCAGGGCATCATGCTGCTCGACAACATCGCCCTCACCCACGAACTGGCCCAGAAGGAGAACCACTTCAGGTCGCTCGTGCAGGGCTCCAGCGACGTCATCATGATCGCCGCGCCCACCGGCATACTGCGGTACGTCAGCCCCGCCGCCGCCGGCGTGTACGGGCGCGAGGCGGAGGACCTGGTCGGCTCCGAGCTGGCCTCGCTCATCCACCCCGAGGACCTCGGCGCCGTCGTCCACGAGGTGCGCCGTTTCCTGGCCGCGCCGCCCGCCGAGGAGCCCACCACCCGGATCGAGTGCCGCTTCCGCTCCGGCACCGGCGCCTGGCTGAACGTCGAGTCCACCGTCAACCGCCACCAGGGCGGCCTGCTCTTCAACAGCCGCGACGTCACCGAGCGGGTCCGCCTGCAGGCGCAGCTGCGGCACAACGCCGAGCACGACCCGCTCACCGACCTGCCCAACCGCGCCCTGTTCACCGAGCGGGTGCGCGGCGCGCTCGGCGGCCGCCGCGCCACCGACCCGGGCACCGCCGTGCTCTTCATCGACCTGGACGGCTTCAAGGCGGTCAACGACCGCCTCGGCCACCAGGCCGGCGACGAGCTGCTCGTGCAGGCCGCCCGCCGGCTCCAGGACGCCGTCCGGGCCGGGGACACCGCCGCCAGGCTCGGCGGCGACGAGTTCGCCGCGCTCATCCTCGGCGACGGCACCCGCGACCAGGCCGCCCGCGAGTGCCGCGTCCACGACATCGCCGACCGGCTGCGGGTCCGGCTCTCCCAGCCGTACCGCCTGCAGGCGGGCAACGAGGTCCGGGTCGCCGCCTCGATCGGCGTCGCCTTCGCCGAGCCCGGCATCAGCGCCGGCGACCTGCTGCGCAACGCCGACCTCGCGATGTACCGGGCCAAGGCCGGCGGCAAGGACCGGGTCGAGCTCTACGCCCCGCAGATGCAGGCCGAGGTGGTCAAGCGCACCGAGCTCGCCGCCCGGCTGCGCACCGCCCTGCACGACGGCGAGTTCGCGCTGCTGCACCAGCCCGTGGTGGACCTCGCCACCGGCCGGATCACCGCCGTCGCCGCCCAGGCCCGCTGGCGCTCCGCGCAGGGCATCCTGTTCACCCCGGCCGAGTTCCTGCGGGCCGCCGACGACGGCGAGCGCACCGCCGAGCTCGGCCGCTGGCTCCTGGAGGAGGCCGTCGAGCAGGCCGCCGAACGGGCCGGAATCGGCCACCGCACCCCGGTCACCGTCCGGCTCTCCGCCCGCCGGCTGCTCGACCGCTCCATGCCGCTCGGCTCCGTCGAGGCCCTGCTCACCCGGCACGGGCTGCCCTCCGGGTCCCTGATCATCGAGCTCGCCGACACCGACCCCCGGGACCCCCGGGTGACCTTCGACGAGCTGGAGCAGCGGCTCGCCGCCCTGCGCCGGCTCGGCGTCCGGATCGCCCTCGACGGCTTCGGTAGCGGCCACGCCGCCATCAGCGCGCTGCGCCGGCTCCCCGTCGACCTGCTGAAGCTGGACCGGGGCCTGGTCGAGGGCGTGGTGGAATCGGCCAGACTGCGCAAGATCACCAGCGGTCTGCTGCGCATCGCCGGCGACCTCGGGATGCAGTCCGTCGCCGACGGCGTCGACATGCCCGAGCAGGTCCTCGCCCTGCGCGCCATGGGCTGCACCCACGGCCAGGGCATGGCCTTCTCCGGCCCGCTCGACGAGTACCGGCTGCGCCGCGCGCTGGTCCGGGACGAGTACCCGCTGCCGGGTGCGTCCGTTCCGGTGAACGCGGCGACCGCCGCCTCCCCGGTGAGCGCTCTGACCGCCGGAAACCGGTCCTCCGTCCGCTCACATGATGAGACGCCCGTCCCACCCACTTGACAGTGACAGCGCGTCGGGGGGAGGGTCAGTGCCATGCGCACCCGAATTCTCGTACTTGGCAAGCGCGTCGGCTGAGGCAGGCCCTCCAGAAGGTCCGCCTGAAAAGCACCCGACGCGCTCCCCTCGCTTGCCTCACGGCACGAGGGGTTTTTTGTTGCACCGGAACACCCCGAAGTCGTACCAAACCCTCGCAAAAACCCTCTGCTTCGAGAAGAGAATGCTGATGACCGAGCAGGCCACCGGGCACCATCCGCAGCCGCGACCCCGTAGCGGCGCACAGCCCGCCACCACCGTCGAGCACGTCACGGGTGCGCAGTCCCTCATCCGCTCTCTCGAGGAAGTGGGCGCCGACACCGTCTTCGGCATCCCGGGCGGCGCCATCCTCCCGGCGTACGACCCGATGATGGACTCGAAGCGGGTCCGCCACATCCTGGTCCGCCACGAGCAGGGCGCGGGTCACGCCGCCACCGGCTACGCCCAGGCGACCGGCAAGGTCGGCGTCTGCATGGCGACCTCCGGGCCGGGTGCGACCAACCTGGTCACCCCGATCGCCGACGCGCACATGGACTCGGTCCCGCTGGTCGCGATCACCGGCCAGGTCGCCTCCAAGGCGATCGGCACCGACGCCTTCCAGGAGGCGGACATCTGCGGCATCACGATGCCGATCACCAAGCACAACTTCCTGGTCACCAAGGCCGAGGACATCCCGCGGACGATCGCCGAGGCGTTCCACATCGCGTCGACCGGCCGCCCCGGTCCGGTCCTGGTCGACATCGCCAAGGACGCCCTCCAGGCGAAGACGGTCTTCAGCTGGCCGCCGCAGACCGACCTGCCCGGCTACCGCCCGGTCACCAAGCCGCACGCCAAGCAGATCCGCGAGGCCGCCAAGCTGATCACCGCCGCCAAGCGGCCCGTCCTGTACGTCGGCGGCGGCGTCATCAAGGCCGGTGCCACCGCCGAGCTGAAGGTCCTCGCCGAGCTCACCGGCGCCCCGGTCACCACCACCCTGATGGCGCTCGGCGCGTTCCCCGACAGCCACCCGCTGCACGTCGGCATGCCCGGCATGCACGGTGCCGTCACCGCCGTCACCGCCCTGCAGAAGGCCGACCTGATCGTCGCCCTCGGCGCCCGCTTCGACGACCGCGTCACCGGCAAGCTGGACAGCTTCGCCCCGTACGCCAAGATCGTCCACGCCGACATCGACCCGGCCGAGATCGGCAAGAACCGCGCCGCCGACGTCCCGATCGTCGGTGACGCCCGCGAGGTCATCGCCGACCTGGTCCAGGCCGTGCAGGCCGAGCACACCGAGGGCCACAAGGGCGACTACAGCGCCTGGTGGAGCGACCTCAGCCGCTGGCGCGAGACCTACCCGCTCGGCTACGACCTGCCGGAGGACGGCAGCCTGTCGCCGCAGCAGGTCATCCAGCGCATCGGCGCGCTGGCACCGGAGGGCACGATCTTCGCCGCCGGCGTCGGCCAGCACCAGATGTGGGCCGCGCACTTCGTCGACTACGAGCAGCCGCGCACCTGGCTCAACTCCGGCGGCGCCGGCACGATGGGCTACGCCGTCCCGGCCGCCATGGGCGCCAAGGCCGGCGAGCCGGACCGCACGGTCTGGGCCATCGACGGCGACGGCTGCTTCCAGATGACCAACCAGGAACTGGTCACCTGCGCCCTGAACAACATCCCGATCAAGGTCGCCATCATCAACAACGGCGCCCTCGGCATGGTCCGCCAGTGGCAGACGCTGTTCTACAACCAGCGCTACTCCAACACGGTGCTGCACTCCGGCCCGGACGACGTCAACCCGGACGCCCGGGGCACCCGCATCCCGGACTTCGTCAAGCTGTCCGAGGCCATGGGCTGTGTCGCGCTGCGCTGTGAGGACCCGGCCGATCTCGACAAGGTCATCGCCGAGGCCAACGCCATCAACGACCGCCCGGTCGTGATCGACTTCATCGTCCACGAGGACGCCCAGGTCTGGCCGATGGTCGCCGCGGGCACCTCCAACGACGAGGTCATGGCCGCCCGGGGCGTCCGCCCCGACTTCGGCGACGGCGAAGACGACTGAGCCGCAGAGCGAAGAAGAGCTAGAGGGAAGAGACCCACACCATGTCCACCAAGCACACGCTCTCCGTCCTGGTCGAGAACACCCCCGGCATCCTCGCCCGGATCGCCGCCCTGTTCTCCCGCCGCGGCTTCAACATCGACTCCCTCGCCGTCGGTGTCACCGAGCACCCCGACATCAGCCGCATCACCATCGTGGTCAATGTCGAGGACCTGCCCCTTGAGCAGGTGACCAAGCAGCTCAACAAGCTGGTCAACGTCCTGAAGATCGTCGAACTCGAGCCCAGCGCTGCGATCCAGCGCGAGCTCGTCCTGGTGAAGGTCCGCGCCGACAACGAGACCCGCTCCCAGATCGTCGAGATCGTCCAGCTCTTCCGAGCGAAGACCGTGGACGTCTCGCCGGAGGCGGTCACCATCGAGGCCACCGGTTCGAGTGACAAGCTCGAGGCGATGCTGAAGATGCTGGAGCAGTTCGGCATCAAGGAGCTCGTCCAGTCCGGCACGATCGCCATAGGGCGTGGCGCCCGGTCCATCACGGACCGGTCCCTGCGGGCCCTCGACCGCAGCGCGTGACACTCTCTGTCGTCAACAGGCCGTGACCGCCGGTCCACCCGGCGGTCCGCCTGGCGAGACCCGAAAACCTTCCTCCCGCACCCCGCCGTACGGTGGGAGCAACACCAGCACCTCAAGGAGATTCCCAGTGGCCGAGCTGTTCTACGACGCCGATGCCGACCTGTCCATCATCCAGGGCCGCAAGGTCGCGGTGATCGGCTACGGCAGCCAGGGACACGCCCACGCGCTGTCGCTCCGCGACTCGGGCGTGGACGTCCGCGTCGGTCTGCACGAGGGCTCCAAGTCCAAGGCCAAGGCCGAGGAGCAGGGCCTGCGCGTCGTGACGCCCGCCGAGGCCGCCGCCGAGGCCGACGTCATCATGATCCTCATCCCGGACCCGATCCAGGCCCAGGTCTACGAGGAGTCCATCGCCCCGAACCTGAAGGACGGCGACGCCCTCTTCTTCGCCCACGGCTTCAACGTCCGCTTCGGCTTCATCAAGCCCCCGGCCGGCGTCGACGTCGCGCTGGTCGCCCCGAAGGGCCCGGGCCACCTGGTCCGCCGCCAGTACGAGGAGGGTCGCGGCGTCCCGGCGATCGCCGCCGTCGAGAAGGACGCCACGGGCAACGCCTTCGCCCTGGCCCTGTCCTACGCCAAGGCCATCGGCGGCACCCGCGCCGGCGTCATCAAGACGACCTTCACCGAGGAGACCGAGACCGACCTCTTCGGCGAGCAGGCCGTCCTCTGCGGTGGCGCCAGCGCCCTCGTCAAGGCGGGCTTCGAGACCCTGGTCGAGGCCGGTTACCAGCCGGAGATCGCGTACTTCGAGTGCCTCCACGAGCTGAAGCTGATCGTGGACCTCATGTACGAGGGCGGCCTGGAGAAGATGCGCTGGTCCGTCTCCGAGACCGCCGAGTGGGGCGACTACATCACCGGCCCGCGCATCATCACGGACGCCACCAAGGCCGAGATGAAGAAGGTCCTCGCGGAGATCCAGGACGGCACCTTCGCCAAGAACTGGATGGACGAGTACCACGGCGGTCTGAAGAAGTACAACGAGTACAAGACCCAGGACGAGAAGCACCTCCTGGAGACCACCGGCAAGGAGCTGCGCAAGCTCATGAGCTGGGTGAACGACGAGGAGGCGTAAGCCTCTCGGGCAGGGGGCCGGGCGGTTCGTCCGGCCCCGTGCCACATCCTGGACACCCCGTCCCGCGGCCTTGGACACCCCGTCCAACCACGGACGGGTGATCCTGCCAGGGAGGCGCAGGAACCGTGCCTGCGCACCACTACACTGCTCAACAACATCGCGTCTGGCCCACAGCGTCGTGCGCTTTCACGCGGCTAGCCCCCTCCACTGCTGCGGCCGTCGGGACGGCCGTCCGCACCGTCTCTGTGAGGACTCAACGTGAGCTCGAAACCCGTCGTACTCATCGCTGAAGAGCTGTCGCCCGCCACCGTCGACGCCCTGGGCCCGGACTTCGAGATCCGGCACTGCAACGGCGCGGACCGCGCCGAACTGCTCCCCGCGATCGCCGATGTCGACGCCATCCTGATCCGCTCCGCGACCAAGGTCGACGCGGAGGCCATCGCCGCCGCCAAGAAGCTGCGGGTCGTCGCCCGCGCCGGTGTCGGCCTGGACAACGTGGACGTCTCCGCCGCCACCAAGGCCGGCGTGATGGTCGTGAACGCCCCGACCTCCAACATCGTCACCGCCGCCGAGCTCGCGTGCGGTCTGCTCGTCGCCACCGCGCGCAACATCCCGCAGGCCAACACCGCGCTGAAGAACGGCGAGTGGAAGCGCTCGAAGTACACGGGCGTCGAGCTCAGCGAGAAGACCCTCGGTGTCGTCGGCCTCGGCCGCATCGGCGTCCTGGTCGCCCAGCGGATGTCCGCCTTCGGCATGAAGATCGTCGCGTACGACCCCTACGTGCAGCCGGCCCGCGCCGCCCAGATGGGCGTGAAGCTGCTGTCCCTGGACGAGCTGCTGGAGGTCGCCGACTTCATCACCGTCCACCTGCCGAAGACCCCGGAGACCCTCGGTCTCATCGGCGACGAGGCGCTGCACAAGGTCAAGCCGTCGGTCCGGATCGTCAACGCCGCGCGCGGCGGCATCGTGGACGAGGCGGCGCTGTACTCGGCGCTCAAGGAGGGCCGGGTCGCCGGCGCGGGCCTCGACGTGTACGCGAAGGAGCCCTGCACGGACTCCCCGCTCTTCGAGCTCGACCAGGTCGTCTGCACCCCGCACCTCGGCGCCTCCACGGACGAGGCCCAGGAGAAGGCCGGTATCGCGGTCGCGAAGTCGGTGCGCCTGGCGCTCGCCGGCGAGCTGGTCCCGGACGCGGTCAACGTCCAGGGCGGCGTCATCGCCGAGGACGTCAAGCCGGGTCTGCCGCTCGCCGAGAAGCTCGGCCGGATCTTCACGGCGCTCGCCGGTGAGGTCGCGGCCCGCCTCGACGTCGAGGTGTACGGCGAGATCACCCAGCACGACGTGAAGGTGCTCGAACTCTCCGCGCTCAAGGGCGTGTTCGAGGACGTCGTCGACGAGACGGTGTCGTACGTCAACGCGCCGCTGTTCGCGCAGGAGCGCGGTGTCGAGGTGCGCCTGACGACGAGCTCCGAGTCGCCCGACCACCGCAACATGGTCACCGTGCGCGGCACGCTGGCGAACGGTCAGGAGGTCTCGGTCTCCGGCACGCTCGCGGGCCCGAAGCACCTGCAGAAGATCGTCGCGGTCGGCGACTACGACGTGGACCTGGCGCTCGCCGACCACATGGCGGTGCTGCGTTACGAGGACCGTCCCGGCGTCGTCGGCACGGTGGGCCGGATCCTCGGCGAGGCCGGTCTGAACATCGCGGGCATGCAGGTCTCCCGGACGGTGGAGGGCGGCGAGGCGCTGGTCGTGCTCACCGTCGACGAGACCGTCCCGGCGAACGTGCTCGCGGACATCGCCGCGGAGATCGGCGCGGCCTCGGCCCGCTCGGTCAACCTGGTCTGACGCCTCACCCGCCGGACCTCGTACCCGGCTTCTAGACGTTCGTCTCATACGGATGTCTAGAAGCCGGGTACAGTGCTTTTCATGGGACACAAGGAAGATCTGCTGGAGGGCGCCAAGCGCTGCCTCCTGGAGAAGGGGTACGGGCGCACCACGGCCCGCGACATCGTCGCCGCCTCGGGCACCAACCTCGCCTCCATCGGTTACCACTACGGCTCCAAGGACGCCCTGCTCCAGCAGGCGTTCCTGGCGCTCACCGAGGAGTGGGGCCACCGGGTGGGCCCGGCCGAGGAGGTCAGGAAGGAACCTTCCGCCGACCCGTACCAGCGCTTCCGTGACGTCTGGGCGCAGCTCATCGCCGGCGCCGAGGCGAGTCGCCCGGTGTGGAAGCTGCAGACCGAGGTCGTCACCCGCATCGACGACGACGAGAAACTGCGCGAGGCCATCAAGGAGCCCCAGCGCGAGGGCCGGCTCGGCTTGGCGGAGGGCTTCCTCGGCATCGATCCGGCGGCCGAGCCCGAGAAGGCCCGGGTCGCCGGGCTGCTGGTGCAGGCCCTGGCCACCGGGGTGATGATCCAGTGGATGGTCGACCCGGAGACCGCGCCGAGCGCCGACGACCTCACGGCGGGGCTCAAGGTCCTGATGGGCGAGTGAGGAACGGCGAACCCCCCTACAGCCGCGCCGCCTTAAGTGCCATGTGCAGCAGCAGCCGGTCCTCGCCCTCGTCGAGGTCGAGGCCGGTGAGCTGTTCGACGCGGGAGAGGCGGTAGTAGAGGGTCTGGCGGTGGATGCCGAGGGCCGTCGCCGTGCGGCCGGCCTGGCCCGCGTGGTCGAGGAACACCTCGGCCGTGCGGGCCAGTTCGGCATGGGCCGGGGAGAGCAGGGCGCGCACCGCCGGGTCCGGTTCGGCGGGCGGGAGTGCGGTGAGCATCCGGTACGGGCCGAGCGCGGCCCACTCGGCCAGCGGGCCGAGGTGCGGCTGGGCGCTCGCGGCCCGCGCGGCCGACGCGGCCTCCCGCCAGGCGATGTCGAGGTCCGCGAGCCCGCGCCGCGGCGAGGCGATGCCGGCGACCGCCGCCGTACCCGCCGTGTCGCGCAGCCGGCCGGCCGCCGTGGTGGCGGGGGAG
>NZ_JBSGBF010000108.1:0-25867 GCF_053601115.1 Streptomyces sp. NPDC004788 | reverse complement strand
GCCGATGCTCCGCATGGACTCCCTCCTCCGCCTTGCGATGCACGGCACCAGACGCCGCTCCCTGATCCGGCCTGATCGACAAGACACCCCCTAGACCTCTTCGGCCTGGGCCGTACGCGGCTTCAGGCGGCAGCGGGTCGGGCCGAGGGCCTGGAGGGTGATCGCGGCGGCCAGCGGGACCTCGGTGTCGATGGCCTCCAGTTCGTAGGACTGGAGGACCATCGCGAGCGCGATCACCGATTCCAGCATCGAGAAGTGCTGGCCGATGCAGGCGCGCGGGCCGCCGCCGAACGGGAACCAGGCGTAGCGGGGCCGGCCGGCCTCGGCCTCCGGGGTGAAGCGGTCGGGGTCGAAGCGCTCCGGGTCGTCCCAGTAGCGGGGGTGCCGGTGGGTCACCCACGGCGCGACGATGACGTCCGCGCCGGCCGGGATGGTGTAGCCGCCGATCTCGGTGGCCTCGACGGCCCGGCGGCCGATTGCCGCGGCGGCCGGGAAGAGACGCATGGCCTCCTTGAGGACCCGGGTGAGGTACGGCAGCCGGTCGAGGTCGGCGGCGCCGGGCGTGCGGCCGGCCAGGACCCGGTCCACCTCCTCGTGGGCGCGCTTCTGCTCCTCGGGGTGCTTGGCGAGCAGGTGCAGCGCGAAGGCGAGCGAGGTGGCGGTGGTCTCGTGCCCGGCGAGCAGGAAGACCAGAACCTGCTCGCGCAGTTCGGTGGCGTCGAAGCCGCTGTCCCCGTCGCTCTCGGCGGCCATGAGCAGGGTCAGCAGGTCCCGTCCCTCGCCGGTCGTGCCGGCCGCGCGCCGCTCGGCGATGATGCGGTCGCAGACGGCGTACAGCTCCTCGTGCACGGCGGCGGCCTTGCGGTTGCCCGGGGTGGGCCACTCGCGCGGGATGTTGCGGGGCGAGTAGCCGCGGCGGGAGACGTAGGTGTTGAGCGCCGGGAAGCAGCGCTCGACGATGTCGACGGCGGCGTCGACGTCGGTGCCGAAGAGGATGCGGGCGACGGCGCGCAGCGCGAGCGTGGTCATCTCGTGCATGACGTCGACGCTGTCCTGGCCGCCGTCCCGCCAGCTGCCGGTGAGCCGGTCGACCTCCTCGGCGACGGCGGCGGCGTAGGTGTCGACGCTGCGGCGGGTGAACAGCGGCTGGACGAGCCGCCGTTGGCGCAGGTAGTCCTCGTCCTGGCTGGTGAGCAGTCCGTTGCCGAAGGAGACCCGGAGCTCCTCGTAGAAGTTGTTCTCCTTGCGGAAGTTGGCGGCCTCGGTGGCCAGCACCTGCTGGGCGCCCTCCGCGGAGAGGACCAGGTGGATGGTGGAGCGCAGTCCGGGCGGTCCGGCGGTGATCCGGACGACGTCCCCGTGCTCGCGGCGGGCCTTGAGGAAGGTGCCGAGAGTGTCGTTCTTGAGGTCGAGCAGGGAGCCGAGCAGCGGAAGTCCCGCGAGTTCGGGAATCTCCTGTGCCTTCTGGCCGGTGGTCGCCATGTGCCGTTCCCACTTGTGAGCTTCGGTGCCGCGGTCGATTCTGCCGCACGAGGTGACTCACGGGTAGCCGTCCCCCGGAGGCCCCGTACGGCCACCGTACGGCCCCCGGGGCCTGGACTCCCCGGGGGCCGTGGTGACATGACGGCCCGTCAGGTCAACGGATCGGCATGCCGGAGAGGGTGCGGGCGATGACCAGGCGCTGGATCTCGCTGGTGCCCTCGAAGATGGTGTAGATGGCGGCGTCGCGGTGCATCCGCTCGACCGGGTACTCGCGGGTGTAGCCGTTGCCGCCGAGGATCTGGATGGCCTGGGCGGTGACCTTCTTGGCGACCTCGCTCGCGTACAGCTTGGACATGGAGCCCTCGGCGGAGGTGAAGGGCTTGCCGGCGGTCGCCATCCAGGAGGCGCGCCAGACGAGGAGGCGGGCCGCGTCGATCTGGGTGCGCATGTCGGCGAGCTGGAAGGCGACGCCCTGGTTGTCGATGATCGGGCGGCCGAACTGCTCGCGGGTCTTCGCGTAGTCGAGGGCGACCTCGTACGCGGCGCGGGCGGTGCCGACGGCCATGGCGCCGACGGCGGGGCGGGACGCCTCGAAGGTGGCCATGGCGGCGTTCTTCACCCGCTCGCCGCCCCCGGCCTTCGCCTTCTCGTGGGCCCGGGCCAGGCGCTCGTCGAGCTTCTCCTTGCCGCCGAGCAGGCAGTGGCCGGGGACGCGGACGTTCTCCAGGACGACCTCGGCGGTGTGCGAGGCGCGGATGCCGTGCTTCTGGAACTTCTGGCCCTGGGAGAGGCCCGGGGTGTTCGGCGGCACGATGAAGGAGGCGTGGCCCTTGGAGCCGAGCTCGGGGTCGACGACGGCGACGACGACGTGGACGTTGGCGATGCCGCCGTTGGTCGCCCAGGTCTTGGTGCCGTTGATCACCCACTCGTCCTTGGCCTCGTCGTAGACGGCGCGGGTGCGCATGGAGGCGACGTCCGAGCCGGCGTCGGGCTCGGAGGAGCAGAAGGCGGCGACCTTGACGTCGTTCGCGTCGCCGTACATCTGCGGCACCCAGGTGCCGATCTGCTCCTCGGTGCCGTTGGCGAGGACGCCGACGGCGGCGAGGCCGGTGCCGACGATCGACAGCGCGATGCCGGCGTCGCCCCAGAACAGCTCCTCCATGGCCATCGGGATGCCGAGGCCGGTCGGGTCGAAGAACTGCTGCGCGTAGAAGTCGAGGGAGTAGATTCCGAGCTTGGCGGCCTCCTGGATGATCGGCCAGGGCGTCTCCTCGCGCTCGTCCCACTCGGCGGCCGCGGGGCGCATCACATCGGCGGCGAAGCCGTGGAGCCAGTCGCGCACCTGCTTCTGGTCGTCGTTGAGTTCGAGCGTGAACTCGGCCATGGTCCCTCCCGGCGGCGTGTTACTTGCGGTAACAGCAGTGTGTTACCGACGGGTAGACCCTGTCAACCAGCAGCGACGCGGTTCCTGCGGGCGGCGGAGCGACGACGATCGGACCGCACCGGGTGCCGCCGGGGTGTTACGTTGCGAACAGCCTCAGGAATTCCGTACGGGCGGGGAGAGACGCTTATGGACACCACACACCGGACCACCACCGACCAGCAGAAGCCGGCCGACCAACGGCGGCGGGAACTGCTGGAGGCGGCGGACCGCGTGGTGCTCCGCGACGGGCCGAAGGCGTCCATGAACGCGATCGCCGCCGAGGCCGGGATCACCAAGCCGATCCTCTACCGCCACTTCGGCGACAAGGGCGGCCTCTACCGGGCCCTCGCCACCCGCCACACCGACGCCCTGCTCTCGGCCCTGCGCGCCGCGCTCGACGCACCCGCCGACCGCCGGCAGCGCGTCGAGTCCACCCTCGACACGTACCTCGCCTCCATCGAGGCCATGCCGCAGGTCTACCGCTTCCTCATGCACCCCGCCGAGGAGTCCCACCAGGCCGAGCAGGGCTTCGACGTCGGCCGCCACTCCGCCCCGCTGCTCCGCCGCATGGGCGAGGAACTCGGCCAGGTCATCGCCGAACGCGTCGACCTCGGCCCCGACAGCGAGGCCCAGGCCCGCATCTGGGGCCACGGCATCGTCGGCATGATGCACGCGGCGGGCGACTGGTGGCTGGGTGAACGCCCGTGTTCGCGGGCGGAGTTGGTACGGAGCCTGGCGGACCTGCTGTGGGGGCGGCTCGCCGCCGCGGGCGACCGAGCGGACGGTCCGGGGTTCTGAACCCGGCCGACCACGACAGGTCGGCCGACCACAACAGGTCGGCCGACCACAGCAGGTCGGGCGACCGCATCACGTCAGCTGGCGGCACCAGGTCAGTAGCCCCTCCCCCACGGCTCCTTCCTGATCGACTTCAGCAGCTTCCGCCTGCTCCAGCCCGTCACGTGGTCCGCGTACACCCCGCCCTCCAGGTGGTCCGTCTCGTGCTGGAGGCAGCGGGCGAAGAAGCCCGTGCCCTCCACGCGGACCGGGGTGCCGTCGAGGCGGACGCCCTCGACGACCGCGCGGTCGAAGCGCGGGGTGGGGGCCTCGAGGCCGGGGAGGGAGAGGCAGCCCTCGGGGCCGCGGATCACGTCGCCGTCGGCCGCGACGAGCCGCGGGTTCACCACATGGCCCAGGTGCCGGACGTCCTCGTCGTCGGGGCAGTCGTACACGAAGACCCGCAACCCGACGCCCACCTGGTTCGCGGCCAGGCCCACGCCGTTCGCCGCGTACATGGTCGCGAACATGTCCTCGACGAGCCGGGCGAGCTCCGGGCCGAAGTCGGTGACGGGCTCGCAGGGCGTGTGCAGCACGGGCTCGTCGAGCAGGGTCATCGCTCGGACGCGGCCGGAACTGCCGGGGATCAACCGGTTTCGCATGTGCGCAAGCGTACGTTCAGGGGGGCTCGGCCCCGCCCGGCGGTGCCGCGGTTCGGGCTCCTGGCCGGATCTCGATAGGCTGAGCCCGGACCGACGCAAGGAGGAACAGGGACGATGTCAGGACACGCCGGTAATCCGGAGCCGCTGTCGGCGCGCTCCAAGCTGGCCGTGACGGCCGGCAAGGCGGCCGCCGCCGTGTCGCGCGCGGCAGGACGCGGCAGCGGATCGGTGATCGGCGGCCGGGTGGCGCTCAAGCTCGACCCCGACCTGCTGGGAGCTCTCGCGCAGCACCTGGACGTCGTGCTCGTGTCGGCGACCAACGGCAAGACCACGACCACCCGGCTGATCGCCGAGGCCCTGCGGGCCAGCGGCCCGGTCGTCTCGAACGCGCTCGGGGCGAACATGCCCGCGGGCATCACCTCCGCCCTGGCGGGCGGCGGCGACGCCAAGTACGGCGTGATCGAGGTCGACGAGAAGTACCTGGCCGGCGTCGCCCGCGACACCACGCCGAAGGCGATCGCGCTGCTCAACCTCTCCCGCGACCAGCTCGACCGCGCCGCCGAGACCCGGATGCTCGCCGAGAAGTGGCGCGAGGGGCTCAACGGCAGCAAGGCCGTGGTCATCGCCAACGCCGACGACCCGCTGATCGTGTGGGCCGCCTCCTCCTCGCCGAACGTGGTGTGGGTGGCCGTCGGCCAGGAGTGGAAGGACGACGCCTGGTCGTGCCCCTCCTGCGGCGGTGTGCTCCAGCGCCCCGGCGACGACTGGTTCTGCGGCGAGTGCGGCTTCCGCCGTCCCGCGCCGAGCTGGGCGCTCAACGGCGACCACGTGCTCGACCCGCACGGCTCGGCCTGGCCGATCCACCTCCAGCTGCCCGGCCGCGCCAACAAGGCCAACGCCGCCACCTCCGCCGCGGTCGCCGCGGTCTTCGGGGTGCCGCCGCAGGTCGCCCTGGAGCGGATGTACCAGGTGCAGGCCGTCGCCGGCCGCTACGACGTGATCAACTTCCAGGGCCGGGACATCCGGCTGCTGCTCGCGAAGAACCCGGCCGGCTGGCTGGAGACGTTCTCGCTGATCGACCAGCCGCCGGCGCCGGTGATCCTCTCCGTCAACGCCCGCGGCGCCGACGGCACCGACACCTCCTGGCTGTGGGACGTGGACTACGGCCGGCTCGCCGGCCACCCGATCATGGTGATCGGCGACCGCAAGCTGGACCTCGCGGTCCGCCTGGAGGTCGCGGGCGTGGACTTCCGCGTGTGCGAGAGCCTCGACGAGGCCGTCACGGTGGCCCCGCCCGGCCAGATCGAGCTGATCGCCAACTACACCGCGTTCCAGGACGTCCGCCGCCGCGTCGGCAACTGACCCGACACGACCCCGCAGAAGGACTTGCAGCATGACTGACAGCAGCCTGCGTCTGGTCTGGGTCTACCCGGACCTGCTCAGCACCTACGGCGACCAGGGCAACGTCCTCGTCGTCGAGCGCCGCGCCCGGCAGCGCGGACTCAGCGTCGAGCGCGTCGACGTGCGCAGCGACCAGCCGATCCCGACCTCCGGCGACATCTATCTGATCGGCGGCGGCGAGGACCGGCCGCAGCGGCTGGCGGCCGAGCGGCTGCGCCGTGACGGCGGCCTCAACCGGGCCGCCGCCAACGGCGCGATCATCTTCTCGGTGTGCGCCGGCTACCAGATCCTCGGCCACGAGTTCATCAACGACCTCGGCGAGCGCGAGCCCGGCCTCGGCCTGCTCGACGTGACGACGGTCCGTGGCGAGGGCGCGCGCTGCGTCGGCGACGTGCTCGCCGACATCGACCCGCACCTGGGCCTCCCCCAGCTCACCGGGTTCGAGAACCACCAGGGCGTCACCCACCTGGGGCCGACCGCACGCCCGTTCGCCCGGACCGTGTTCGGCAACGGCAACGGCACCGGCGACGGCACCGAGGGCGCGTACAACGACACCGTCTTCGGCACGTACATGCACGGCCCGGTCATGGCGCGCAACCCGCAGATCGCGGACCTGCTCCTGAAGCTGGCGCTCGACGTGAACGCGCTGCCGCCGACGGACGACCGCTGGTACGAGGCGCTGCGCGCCGAGCGCATCGCGGCGGCGGCACAGCCCTCCTGACGGGTCGTCGGACGCGGCACCGGGCGGACTTTTCAGACCGTTTCGGACTGCACGTCTGAGCGCGTATACGCACATTGGATTCGTAAGTAAATACGGTGTCCAATCTGCGGACATCCGGTTCGGCCCCGCCACTTTCCACCGATAGGGTGGCGGGGATCCAGCCGGACGACGTGGTCCGGGAGTCGGCCCACGTTGCAAAGGTTTTTGGGCTATGCGCATAGGTGTGCTCACCTCCGGCGGAGACTGCCCCGGTCTGAACGCCGTCATCCGGTCCGTCGTGCACCGCGCCGTCGTCGACCACGGTGATGAGGTCATCGGCTTCCACGACGGCTGGAAGGGCCTGCTGGAGTGCGACTACCGCAAGCTGGACCTGGAGGCCGTGAACGGCATCCTGGCCCGCGGCGGCACCATCCTCGGCTCCTCCCGCGTCCAGCCGGCCCATCTCGTCGACGGCGTCGAGCGGGCCAGGGGCCATGTGGCCGACCTCGGCCTCGACGCGATCATCCCGATCGGCGGCGAGGGCACCCTGAAGGCGGCGAACCTGCTCTCCGAGGCGGGGCTGCCGATCGTCGGCGTCCCCAAGACCATCGACAACGACATCGCGTCGACCGACGTGACCTTCGGCTTCGACACGGCCGTCACCGTGGCCACCGAGGCCCTGGACCGGCTGAAGACCACCGCCGAGTCCCACCAGCGCGTGCTGATCGTCGAGGTCATGGGCCGGCACACCGGCTGGATCGCGCTCCACTCCGGCATGGCGGCCGGCGCCCACGCCATCGTCGTCCCCGAGCGGCCCTTCGACATCGACGAGCTGACCGCCCGGGTCGGCGCCCGCTTCGAGGACGGCAAGCGCTTCGCGATCGTCGTGGTCGCCGAGGGCGCGAAGCCGCGCGAGGGCGGTTCGATGGAGTTCCACACGGCCGGCACCGACATCTACGGCCACGAGCGCTTCACCGGTGTGGCCAACCAGCTCTCGGTCGAGCTGGAGCGGCGCCTCGGCAAGGAGGCCCGCCCGGTGATCCTCGGCCACGTGCAGCGCGGCGGCACCCCGACCGCGTACGACCGCGTCCTCGCCACCCGCTTCGGCTGGCACGCGGTGGAGGCGGCGCACCGCGGCGAGTTCGGCATGCTGACGGCGCTGCGCGGCACGGAGATCGAGCTGGTGCCGCTGGCCAAGGCCGTGGAGACGCTGAAGACGGTCCCGGTGGACCGCTACGCCGAGGCCGAGTGCGTCCTGTGACCCACTCCCCCGCGCACTCCCCCGTATGACACCCGCCCCCGGTCGTGATCGCGACCGGGGGCGGTTCTAGTCTGGTGCGGACAACAAGCGCGAATCGGGCTCCAGGAGTAGACAAATGGATCACAGCGGGCACGGCGGACACGGCATGACCATGGATCTGCCGCCGTTCACGCTGGGGCGGGCCCTGGAGTTCTCCCCCGACCTGTTCTTCCTCGTCGGCTGTGTCGCCGGTCTCGCGCTGTACGGCTGGGGCGTGGCGCGGCTGCGCAGGCGCGGCGACGCGTGGCCGCCGAGCCGGACGGTCTTCTTCGCGGTCGGCGTGCTGACCATCGCGTTCGTCATGTGCACCAAGCTCAACGACTACGGCATGGTCATGTTCAGCGTGCACATGGTGCAGCACATGGTGATCTCCATGCTGTCGCCGATCCTGCTGCTGCTCGGCGCGCCGGTGACTCTGGCGCTGCGGGCGCTGCCGGTGGCGGGCCGGGGCTCGACCGGTCCGCGCGAGCTGCTCCTGAAGCTGCTGCACAGCCGCTACATGCGGATCATCACGCATCCGGCGTTCACGATCCCGATGTTCATCGCGAGCCTGTACGCCCTGTACTTCTCGCCGCTGTTCGACTTCCTGATGCAGTCCAAGGCGGGCCACATCGGCATGATGGTCCACTTCCTGATGGTGGGCCTGGTCTTCTTCTGGCCGATCATGGGCGTGGACCCGGGCCCGCACCGGCCGGGTTATGTGATGCGGATGCTGGAGCTGTTCGCGGGCATGCCGTTCCACGCCTTCTTCGGCATCGCGCTGATGATGGCGACGACGCCGATGGTCAAGGCGTACGAGAACCCGCCGGCCTCGCTCGGCATCGACGCGCTGACCGACCAGAACGCGGCGGGCGGCATCGCCTGGGCGTTCAGCGAGATCCCGTCCGTGCTCGTGCTGATCGCGCTGGTCTACCAGTGGTACCACTCCGAGCAGCGGCAGGCGGTCCGCAAGGACCGGGCCGCGGACCGGAACGGCGACAAGGAGCTGGAGGCGTACAACGCGTACCTGGCCTCGCTCCAGACGCGCGGCGGGCAGTAGCCGGTCCGACCGGCGATGTCCGGCCATGGGGGCGCACGCCGGAGCGTCCCAGGGCTGGCGCGCGCCCCCTCCGCAGGGTCACGATGGCCTGGTGCAGGAGGGCGGTGCGACGATGTCCGGTCCTACGAAGACGATGGGCGCGATCACTTTCGGTGCCCTGATCGTGATCACCACGTACACGGTGGCGCTCGGCAGCAGCGGCTGGCTGTGGTTCGGCTGGGTGCTGCTCGGCGTGATCACCATCGGCATGGCGGCGGCGGACAGCGGCGAGACGCACGTCCGGCCACCCCGGCACGGCCGCCCGAAGCCCAAGCCCCAGCCGTAGGGCCGCCCCCATTGGGACCCGCTCACGCCTTGGTGAAGAGCACCCACACCTGACCGGGCGCGAAGGTCAGCCGCGCGCCCGACGGGGTGGTGAAGACCGTGCCGGCGTCGGCGGTCGGGCGGCTCCAGCGGGCCTCGTACACCCGGCCGTCACGCAGCACCTGCGCGGTGCCCTTGCCGACGGTCACGGTGTACGGCGAGACGGCGCCCAGGAAGTCGTGGAAGCGCGAGGACCGCACGGTCACGTGCTGCACCACGACCGTGGCCGGCTTGAGCGGCCCGTCGGAGCGCCCGTCCATGGCCACGTGCCAGGCGTGTTCGGCGGGCGCCCAGGTGAAGGTGTAGCGGGCGGCGGGGAAGCGCACGGTGCGGCTGTTGACCGGGGTGCCGCCGCCCGTGGCCGGGCCGAAGCGGAATCCGATGTCCTTGGCCTTGCTCGCGTCCGGTGCGGTGGCGAGCGCGCGGGCGGGCCGCAGATAGAGGTTGTGCGGGGCGCTGCGGGCGGGGTCGCGCAGGAAGGCGCCGGGGTGGTTGCCCTCGCTGACCAGGTGGAGCGGGGCGGCGCGCAGCAGCGGGGTGAGCTTGGACTGGGCACCGGAGTAGGCGAGGACCGGGGTGCCGTACTGGCGCAGCAGGGCGAGGTCGGACTCGCGGGCGCTGCGGACCGGGCCGACGCGGGCGGGTGGGTGCGAGGAGTAGACGGCCATGAGCCTGGTCTGGCCGGACTCGACCTGCTCGACGTAGACGAGGTCGGCGGCGTCGAGTCCGGTGTGCGGGCGGGCCGGCGGCACGTTGTCGATCTTGACGGCGAGCACCCGGCCCGGCTTGGCGGGCAGTCCGGTGAGCGGGGAGAGCCCGCTGGGGACCGGCGTGGCGGGTTTCGAGGTGGCGGGCACGGGCGTGGGCGTCGGGTGCGGCTTCGGCTCCGACGGGCCCGAGCCGGAGCAGCCGTACAGACCGGCGGCCGTCACGGCGCACAGTAGGGCGACGGTGGCGGCTGCGCCGGGACGCCTGTGCCCGCGCGCGCCTGTCATCGGTCCGGCTTCCTCCTCACCAGTGGACCACGCCGACGGCCTTCGTTACAAAGACGGGGAAGGAGGGCAAAGGCAGGGAAGGGGGTTGCCGGTGTTCTACTACGTGTTGAAGTACGCCGTGCTCGGTCCGCTGCTCAGGCTGCTGTTCCGGCCGCGGGTGGAGGGTCTGGAGCATGTCCCGGAGGAGGGCGCGGCGATCGTCGCGGGCAATCATCTGTCCTTCTCCGACCACTTCCTGATGCCGGTGATGCTGAGCCGGCGCATCACCTTCCTGGCCAAGCAGGAGTACTTCACGGGCCCGGGCCTCAAGGGCAGGCTGACCGCCGCCTTCTTCCGCAGCGTGGGCCAGATCCCGGTGGACCGCTCGGGCAAGGAGGCGGGGCAGGCAGCGATCCGCGAGGGGCTCGGGGTGCTCGCGAAGGGCGAGCTGCTCGGCATCTATCCGGAGGGGACGCGCTCGCACGACGGGCGGCTCTACAAGGGCAAGGTCGGGGTCGCGGTGATGGCGCTGAAGGCCGGGGTCAAGGTGGTGCCGTGCGCGATGGTCGGGACCTTCGAGATCCAGCCGCCGGGCCGGATGCTGCCGCGCATCCGGCGGGTCACCATCCGCTTCGGTGAGCCGCTGGACTTCTCGCGGTACGCGGGGATGGCGGGCGAGAAGGCGGCGGTGCGGGCCGTCACCGACGAGATCATGTACCGGATCATGGAGCTGTCCGGGCAGGAGTACGTGGACGAGTACGCGGCCACGGTGAAGGCGGCCGGGTCTCCCTCGCCGGCGCCCTCCCCCTCCCCCGCGCCGGAGAAGTTCCCGGAGTCGGAACGCTGAGGGCGAATCCGCGCACGGCGAACGCTCCTGGGCCGCCCCGCCCCGGGCCCGTAGCGTCCCTGCCATGACCAAGGGCAACGCATTCGTGCTGGGAGCGACGGGGCAGATCGGACGGGCGGCCGTGCGGGCGCTCGTCGCGGACGGTTGGGAGGTGACCGCCGCCTCGCGTGGCGGAGGGCGGGACGAGCGGTGGCCGGCGGAGGTCCGGTCGGTGGCGGTGGACCGCGACGAGGACGGGGCGCTGGCCCGGGCGCTCGGCGCGGGCACGGACGTCCTGGTGGACGTGGTGGCGTACGACGCGGGGCACGGGCGCCAGTTGGCGGGGCTCGCGGACCGGATCGGCTCGGCGGTGGTGATCTCCAGCGGGGCGGTCTACGAGGACGACAAGGGCCGCAGCTTCGACACGCAGGACGAGCCGGACGGCTTCCCCCTCTACCCGCTGCCGATCCCGGAGTCGCAGCCGACGGTCGCTCCGGGCGACAGCACGTACGGCACCCGCAAGGTGGCCCTGGAGCGGGAGCTGCTCGCGCTCGGGGAGCGGCTGCCGACGACGCTGCTGCGCGCGGGCGCGGTGCACGGCCCGTACTGCCGCGGTCCGCGCGAGCTGTGGTTCGTGAAGCGGGCGCTGGACGGGCGGCCGGTGCGGGTGCTCGCGTACGGCGGCTCCTCGCGGTTCCACCCGGTGCACGTGGACAACCTCGGTGAGCTGGTCCGGCTCGCGGCGGCGCGGCCCGGCAGCCGGGTGCTCAACGGCGGTGACCCGGAGGTGCCGACGGTGGCGGAGATCGGCGCGGCGATCGACGCCGTGCTCGGCGTGGAGAGCGAGACGGTGCTCGTCGACGGGCCGCCGCCGGTGGGCGAGGTCGGGCAGACGCCGTGGGGCGTGGACCGGCCGGTCGTCTTCGACATGGGCGCGGCCGAGCGGGAGTTGGGGTACCGGCCGGTGGTGAGTTACGTCGACTCGCTGCCGGGGACGGTGGAGTGGCTGTCCGGGCAGCTGGCGGGCCGGAGCTGGCTGGAGGCCTTCCCGAACCTGGCCAAGTATCAGTCGGACTGGTTCGACTACGCGGCGGAGGACGCCTGGCTGGCCTCGCGCGGGTGACCGAAAGGGGCGGCCGCCGTTCGGCGACCGCCCCTTCCTGTTCTTCAGGTGTTACGGGGTGATGCGGGTGTTACGGGGCGGGCGTGGCGTGCGGCTCGCACGTCACGTCCTCGCTGTCCACCTTGCCGGTGAGCAGGTACGTCTCGACCTTCGGGTTGATGCAGGGGTTCACCAGGCCGGTGACACCGTGCGAACCCGCGTTCTTCTCGGTGATGAGACGCGAGCCCTTGAAGCGCTTGTGCAGCTCGACCGCACCGGCGTACGGCGTGGCCGCGTCACGCTCGGACTGGACGATGAGCACCGGCGGCAGGCCCTTGCCGGTCTTGACCTGGGTCGGCTTCTGCTGCGGCGCGGACCAGGTGGCGCACGGCAGGTTCATCCACGCGTTCGACCAGGTCATGAACGGGTACTGCTCGTTGAGCCGGGTGTTGTCCCGGTTCCACTTGTTCCAGTTGGTCGGCCACGCGGCGTCGGCGCACTCGACGGCGGTGTAGACGGCGTTGCCGTTCTCCGACGCGATGTTGCCGGCGGTGTCCGTGAGGTCGGCCGCGGCCCCGTCGATGAGCGGCTGCGGGTCACCCGCGACGTACGCGCTCCAGGCCTGCGCCACCGGGACCCACGAGGAGTCGTAGTACGGGGCGCTCTGGAAGAAGCCGATGAGCTCGTTCGGGCCGACCTTGCCGCCGAGGGGGCTCTTCTTGGCAGCGGCGCGCAGGGTCACCCACTGCTGCTGCACCTCCTCGTAGGTCTTGCCGAGGTGGAACTTGTCGTCGTGCTGGGCGACCCAGGTCATCCAGTCCTTCAGACGACCCTCGAAGGCGATGTCCTGCTCCAGGTTGGCCTGGTACCAGATGTTGCTCTTCGCCGGGTTGACCACGCTGTCGACGATCATGCGACGCACGTGGTTCGGGTACAGCGTGCCGTAGACGGCGCCGAGGTAGGTGCCGTACGAGACGCCGATGAAGTTGAGCTTCTTCTGGCCGAGCGCGGCCCGGATGACGTCGAGGTCACGGGCGGTGTTGCGCGTCGTCATGTAGGGCAGCATGTCGCCGCTCTTCTCGGCGCAGCCCTTGGCGTAGTCGGCCGCCAGCTTGCGCTGGACGAGCTTGTCCGCCTCGCTGTCCGGGACCGGGTCGAGCTTCGGGCCCTTGACGAACTCGGTCGGGTCGACGCAGGAGATGGGCGCCGAGTGGCCGACGCCGCGCGGGTCGAAGCCCACGAAGTCGTACGCCTTGGCGGTGTTCACCCAGAGCGGGTTCTTGGTCGTGACCCGCTTCGGGAAGCGCAGGCCGGAGCCGCCGGGGCCGCCCGGGTTGTAGAGCAGCGCGCCCTGGTACTCACCGGCGGTGCCGGTGGCCTTGGCGCGGTCGACGGCAAGCTTGATCTTCTTGCCGTGCGGCTTGGCGTAGTCGACCGGAACGGTGACCCAGCCGCACTGGATGGGCTGGGCGAAGCCCCAGTCGGCAGGACAGTCCTGCCAGTCGATGCCGGCCTTGGCGGCTTCGGCGGCGGCGATGGTCGCGCCGCGCGCCTCGTCGTCACGGTCGTGGCCGGTGACGGCACCGGCCGTCGGTGCCGCGAGCGCGGTCGCCATGAGCGTGCCCGCTATCAGAGTGCCGGCAGAGCCGAGCACTGCTGCTTTTCTCAAGTGGTCCCTCCCCCTCGAAAGGCGCCGCCCCCGTGGCAGCGCCGTGGTGGGCTGTCCGGGGGATCCTTTCGTCAATGGGGCCTCGGGTAAAAGAGCGAACACCTGTTTCTTTGCCGAACCAATAACCGGTGACGGGTGTACCGCTGAGCGGTGAACGATTCGACCCCCCGCTCAAAGCGGTGCGAGGACGGCCAAAGCCTCATCAAGGACCCGGCGCAGGGCGAGGGCGTCGGGGGCGACGGCGGTGACGAGTGCGGCGGGGCCGGCGAGCGGGGCGAGGACGGCGTGCTCGCCGAGCAGTCCGGTTTCAGCCGGTTTGTCGGCGAACGCGGGGTCGACGACGAGGAGTTGACCGGTCGCGCGGTGCCCGGCGAGGACCGCGGGGCCGTCCCAGCCGGCCGGCGCGCCGGGGCCGTGAGCGAGCTCCTGGTCGAAGAGGGGCCGTCCGGCATGGCGCACGGTCAGCCTGCTGACGAGGGTGCCGGGCTGCTCGGCGTGCCGGCCGAGGACCTGTTCTTCTCGAAGGACGAGACGGGCGCCGGCGGCCAGCTCGACCCTGGTGCGCATCCGCAGCACCGATCCGGCGGCGGAGACCAGTTGCTCGGGCAGCCAGCGCAGTTCGGCGTCCGCGCCGACGGTGAGTGCGATGTCGTACGAGGCGGGCGCGCCGCCCCGGCCGGGCAGCGCGACGGTCGCGGCGGCCGAGTCGACGAGGAGTCGCGCCCCGCCGCGTACCTCCGTCTCCAGGCGGAGCCGGTCGCCGCCGAGCGGGGCGCTCATCGCGCCGACCACGGTGACCCGGGTGTACGGGCCCGGGGCGCGGGTGCGGCGCAGCGCGAGCGGGCCGTCGCTCTCCAGGACGGGCAGGGAGCCGTCCGCGTCGGCGACGATTCGAGCGGTCGCGGCGAGGCTCATCCGGTCGGTCATGCGGTCCACGCGGCGAGCTGCTCCCGGACCCAGGCGGCGACGGGGGCGACGCCCTCCTCGGAGCGGAGCGAGGTGAAGGCGACGGGCAGCTCGCCGCGCTGCTCCTTCGCGTCACGGGCCATCCGGTCCAGGTCGGAGCCGACGTACGGCGCGAGATCGGTCTTGTTGACGACGAGCAGGTCGGCGGTGGTGACACCGGGGCCGCCCTTGCGCGGGATGTCGTCGCCGCCGGCGACGTCGATGACGAAGATCTGGGCGTCGACGAGGCCCTTGGAGAAGGTGGCGGTGAGGTTGTCGCCGCCGGACTCGACGAGGACGAGGTCGAGCGGGCCGACCGACTCCTCCAGGTCCTCGACCGCTTCGAGGTTGGCGGAGATGTCGTCGCGGATCGCGGTGTGCGGGCAGGCGCCGGTCTCGACGGCGGCGATCCGCTCGGGCGGCAGCACGGCCTCGCGGCGCAGGAACTCGGCGTCCTCGCGGGTGTAGATGTCGTTGGTGACGACGGCGAGGGAGAGGGTGTCGCGCAGGGCGCGGCAGAGCGCGGCGACGGTGGCGGTCTTGCCGGAGCCGACGGGCCCGCCGAGGCCGATGCGCAGCGCGCGGCGGCTGCCGTCGGGCCGGTGGGCGTCGGCGGAGACGGCGGAGCCGTGGTCGTGGGAGTGGTCGAGGTGCATGGGGGGCTCCTAGCGGACGTGGGTGTCAGGAGGCGAAGAGGCGGACGGGCCAGGCCGCGTGCTGTTCGGCGGTGAGGTCGAGCAGCGGGGCCGAGGCGGCGGGCAGCGCGTCGAGACCCTCGCGGAGGGCGAGTTCGGCTGCCTCGACGGCGCGGGCGGCCACCTGGTCCATCTCGGGGGCGAGCCGGGCGAGGACGGCGGTGGCCTGGAACGGGTCGAGGCCGAGCAGCCGTACGACGGCGGTCGCGGGGCCACTGACCGTCTCGTACGCGACGCAGTGGGCGGCGTCCTCGGGCCCGAGCCCGGCGGCCCGCGCGGCGGTGCCGAGCACGACGGGCTGGTGGGCACCGCGCGGGAACGCGGCGGCGAGCCGGTCGAGTTCGGGGCCCGGCCAGGCGGCGCGGGCCGCCCGCATCATCTGTCTGCCGAGCCGACGGGCGGCGGCGCGCAGCGCGGGCGAGGGGGTGCGGGCGTCGGCGGCCTCGTCGAGTGCGTACGGGTCGGCGCCGAGGGCCGCGGCGGCGGCGAGAGCGGCCGAGGTGAGGCCGGTGGTGTGCAGCCGGCCGCGGCAGAAGGCTGCAAGGCCGGCGGCGTCGGTGAGCCGGCCCGCCTTGACGGCGGCCTCGGCGCCGCCGGAGTGGGCGTGCCCGCCGGCGGGGAACCGCCCGTCGGCGAGCACGAGGAGTGCGGAACGTGACATGACTGCGGCGCTCTGACTCAGAAGAGGAAGTAGCGCTGGGTCATGGGCAGTTCGGCGGCGGGAGCGGGTTCGACCGGTTCGCCGTCGATGGTCACCGAGAAGGTGTCGGCGTCGACCTCGACCCGGGGCAGGGCGTCGTTCTCGCGCATGTCGGCCTTGGTGACCCGCCGGGTGGAGCCGATGGCGGTGAACTCCTTGTGCAGACCGAGCTTCTGCGGCAGGTCGTCCTCGAGCGCCGCCGCGGCGACGAAGTTGACGGAGCCGGCCGCGGCGGCCCGCCCGAGCGCGCCGAACATCGGGCGCGGCAGCACGGGCTGCGGCGTCGGGATGGACGCGTTGGCGTCGCCCATCTGCGCGTACGCGATCTGGCCGCCCTTGATGACCATCAGCGGCTTGACGCCGAAGAAGGCGGGCTCCCAGAGCACCAGGTCGGCGAGCTTGCCGGGTTCGACGGAGCCGATGAGGTGGCCCATGCCCTGGGCGACGGCCGGGTTGATCGTGTACTTGGCGACATAGCGCCGGGCCCGGTGGTTGTCGGCGGCGCCGTCGCCGGGCAGCGCGCCGCGCCGCTTCTTCATCACGTGGGCGGTCTGCCAGGTCCGCATGATCACCTCGCCGATGCGGCCCATGGCCTGGGAGTCGGAGGAGATGATCGAGATGGCGCCGAGGTCGTGCAGGATGTCCTCGGCGGCGATCGTCGAGGGGCGGATGCGGGACTCGGCGAAGGCGAGGTCCTCGGGCACGGCCGGGTTGAGGTGGTGGCAGACCATCAGCATGTTGAGGTGTTCCTCGATGGTGTTGACGGTGTGCGGCCGGGTGGGGTTGGTCGAGCTGGGCAGCACGTGCGGCTCGGAGACGACGGTGATGATGTCGGGCGCGTGCCCGCCGCCGGCGCCCTCGGTGTGGTACGCGTGGATGGTGCGGCCGGCGATGGCGGCGAGGGTGTCGCCGACGAAGCCCGCCTCGTTCAGGGTGTCGGTGTGGATGGCGAGTTGGGCGCCGGTCTCCTCGCAGACGCCGAGACAGGCGTCGATGACGGCCGGGGTGGCGCCCCAGTCCTCGTGGATCTTGAATCCGAGGGCGCCGCCGCGCAGTTGGGAGTGCATGGCCTCCCGGGACATCGTGTTGCCCTTGCCGAGCAGCCCGATGTTGACCGGGAAGGTGTCCAGGGCCTCGAACATCCGGGCCATGTGCCAGGGGCCGGGCGTGATGGTGGTGGCCTTGGTGCCCTCGGCGGGGCCGGTGCCGCCGCCGACGAGGGTGGTGACGCCGGTCGCGAGGGCCTGCTCGACGACGGTCGGCGAGATGAAGTGGACGTGGGTGTCGACGGCGCCGGCGGTGACGATCCGGCCGTTGCCGACGATGACCTCGGTCTCCGGGCCGATGACCAGGTCGGGGTGGACCCCGTCCATGGTGTCGGGGTTGCCGGCCTTGCCGAGCGCGGTGATGCGGCCGTCGCGGATGCCGATGTCGGCCTTGACGATGCCCCAGTGGTCGATGACCACGACGCCGGTGATCACGGTGTCGGGGGCGCCCTCGGCGCGGGTGGTGCGGGCCTGGCCCATGGACTCGCGGATGACCTTGCCGCCGCCGAAGACGGCTTCCTCGCCGGCCCGGCCGGGGCCGCCGGAGCGGTCCTCCTCGATCTCGACGAGCAGGTCGGTGTCGGCGAGCCGGATGCGGTCGCCGGTGGTGGGGCCGAACAGGTCGGCGTAGACGGCGCGGTGCAGCTCAGGCACGTTCGCCTCCCTTGGTCTCGGCGTTGTCGAGGGCTCCGGCGGTCTCGCCGCGCAGTCCGGGCACGATCCGGCGGCCGGCGATCGGCACCAGCTCGACCTCGACGGGGATGCCGGGCTCGAAGCGGACGGCGGTGCCGGCGGCGATGTTCAGGCGCAGACCGCGCGCGGCGGCGCGGTCGAAGTCGAGACCGGGGTTGGCCTCGGCGAAGTGGTAGTGGGAACCGACCTGGACGGGCCGGTCGGCGGCGTTCAGGACGGTGAGGCGGGTGACGGGGCGGCCCTCGTTCAGGGGCACGGGCCCGTCCGCGTACAGGATCTCTCCGGGGATCATCGGTCGCACCCGCCCTCAGACGATCGGGTCGTGGACGGTGACGAGCTTGGTGCCGTCCGGGAAGGTGGCCTCGACCTGGACGTCGTGGATCATCTCGGGGATGCCGTCCATGACCTCGTCGCGGCTGAGCACCTTGCGCCCGGTGGCCATCAGCTCGGAGACGGTCCGGCCGTCCCGGGCGCCTTCGAGCACATGGACGGTGATGAGGGCGACGGCCTCGGGGTGGTTGAGCTTCACTCCGCGCGCCCGGCGCTTCTCGGCCACGTCGGCCGCGACATGGATGAGCAGGCGCTCCTGCTCGTGGGGGCTGAGTTGCACGCTTCCACCTCACTGTCTCCGCCGGGTTGCCCCGGACAGCGACGGACCCTACCGATCTTCAACACACTGTTGAACTGCGGTGATGGGCCGCCCGGTCAGACATTGCACGTTAGGGCGGAAGTTTTTCCGGCTGGTTAACCGGTGCTTTGCGCGTCCATGGGAAACGTCGGTATTCAGCCGTTCGAACGACCGGGCTCCTGATGGTGGGCCGCGATGCCGAACCGGCGTCGTTCGCCCGGAGCGGACGACAGGTTGCCGAGCTCGGCGACCGAGCTGATCACCGGCTCCTCGGCCGGCTGCTCCGCCTCCTCGAGTCGCGCCAGGTCGGCGGCGGAGACGAGGGCGACGAGCGGCTTCCCGTGGCGGGTAACGACCACCCGTTCGCCGCCGTAGACGACGCGGTTGATCAGATCCGCGAGCTCTGCGCGCGCTTGCGTCACCGGAATCTCATAGGCCATGCTCCTCATCTTACGGTCTGTACGTCCTGTACATTTTTTACAGATGGCGGGCCGCGGAAGCGGCCTGCGGCAAGGAGGAGGAGCGCCATGCGACAACTGCTTCCGGAGTTCACCGAGCGCACGGCCTTCGGGACCCGCACCCTCGACCCGTACGCGAAGCTGCTCGAGGAGCGGATCGTCTTCCTGGGCACGCCGGTCGACGAGATCGCGGCGGGCGATGTGATCGCCCAGTTCCTGCACCTCGACTACGCGTCCCCGGACCGGCTGATCAGCCTCTACATCAACTCGCCCGGCGGCTCGATCAGCGCCATGACCTCGATCTACGACACGATCGGCACGGTCTCGTGCGAGGTGGAGACCATCTGCCTCGGCCAGGCCGTCGGGCCGGCCGCGGTGCTGCTCGCGGCGGGTTCGCCGGGGCACCGGCTCGCACTGCCGGGCTCGCGGATCGTCCTTCAGCAGCCCTCGCTCGACGAGCCGTTGCAGGGACAGCCCAGCGATCTGGACGTCCACGCCCGCGACTTGCTCCGGCAGCGGGAGCTGATCTCCGGGATGCTCGCCGAACACACCGGCCAGGAGCGGGGCCGGATCGACGCCGACCTCGACCGGACGACCGTGTTCGACGCTCCGGGCGCCCTCGCGTACGGCCTGGTGGACCACGTCATCCGCAGCCGCCGCGACGGCGGGACCGACGGCGCCGGGCGGGTGTGAGCCGGCCATGGTCCCGGAACTGCCGCCGCTGCCCGCGCTCACCCGCGCCGAGGGCGAGTTCGTCGACGCGTATCTCGAAGTCGTCGATCTGCTCGGCCGGATCAATCCATCCAGGACCTCGCATACCTATGGGGCGCTACGGGCCGCCCAAGCGCTGGTCGGACGGGCGACGGCACTGCGGGAGGCGCTGACGCTCATGCACGCGCGGGGCGAGAGCGAGGTGCACGCGGACACATTGGCCCGCGCGCTGCGGGTGTTGGACGGAGAGCGCCGCGCGGCTCGCGTCACCATGCCCCGGCAACAGGTGAGTTGACAGGAGGGCGTGTCGTGTCGAGGTCCACTCGGGCCAGCGGAACGCCGGAATCGATCCCCCTTTCGGCGTAGTCGACGTATCGACATAGAGCTCAGCTGTGTTGCGCAACAGGTGTACGCATCTGGCGGAATCGGGCCCTTCCACCCCTGGTGGCGGACTCGTCGCGCAAACCTCGGACGATCACCAAACCTGACTGTCCACCCGAATGGATCAGTCGTGAGGAGCCTCACATATCGCTGTTTCCACTCGGATTTCGGCGCGGGCGTGGGTCAAGATCCCTGTCGACGACAAGCCCCCGCCACCCGAGGCGGGGCGGTCCGGGCGGACGCCGAGTCCTGCCGCCGTCCCGGATGTCTGGTCGACAGGAGTGGATCGGCAGGAGTGGAGGACCCGAGCAACACGGGACGTCCGAGCGATCGGAGCCGTCCCTCGGGGTGAAGCCGCAGCCGCGGCCGGGCATCTTCGCCTGCCCGAACCCGACAGGTCATCCTTCACAGGCGGCTGACGAAGGGTTGCGCATGACTGCGCAGATTCATGTCCCGTCCCTGCTGTCCCGGGCCGGAGCCGTCTCGGCTCTCACCCTCGCCGCCGTCGGCGGCACGCTGCTCGCACCAGGAGCGGCGCCGGAGGCCCAGGCCGCGAGCTCGTACGCCAACACGGCACTGAGCGTCGCCGCCTCGAAGAAGGGATCGCCCTACCGGTACGGCGCATCAGGCCCCACCAGGTTCGACTGCTCGGGTCTCACGCTCTACTCGTACAAGAGGGCGGGCAAGACGCTGCCCCGCACCGCGCAGCAGCAGTACAACACCACACGCCACGTCTCGGCGGCGAGCCGCCAGAAGGGGGACCTGGTCTTCTTCCACTCCGGTGGAAGGGTGTACCACGTCGGGATCTACGCGGGTAACAACGCGATCTGGCACTCGCCGAAGACCGGCTCGTGGGTGAAGCTCGACCGGATCTGGACCTCGAAGGTCTACTACGGCCGGGTCCGCTGACCCGTCGCACGGGACCGGTCGGCCAATCGGCCGGTCGTCCGGCCAAGCGGTCGACCCGCCAGGCGGTCGGCCGGTCAGGCGGCCGGCCGGTCAGCTGGTCGTCCGGTCAGCCGGTCGGCCCGCCGAGGCGGCCGTCCGGTCAGCCGGGGACCGCCGCCGGCCAGGGCAGCTCGATCCACACGGTCTTGCCGCCCTCGGCCGTCGGCGTCACCGACAGTCGGCCGCCCGCCTCGGCGGTCAGCGAGCGGATGATCATCATGCCGCGGCCGTTGTCCTGCTGGACGGCCGCCGGCAGGCGCCTCGGCCAGCGGGGATGGCTGTCCGTCACCCCGATGCGCAGCCGCTCGTCCCGCTCCAGACGGACGTCGATCGTGAAGGTGGGCGACTGTCCGAAGGTGTGCTGGACGGCGTTGGTCGCCAGTTCGGAGACGATGAGCCGGACCGCGTCGGCCGTGTCGGCGTTGTCCACGGGGTCTCCGACGTCACCGAGCCCCCAGGAGGCGAGCACCTCGGCGACGTACCTCCGCGCGGCGGGGACCGATGCGGGGTCGCTCGGCAGCGTGACGGTTGCTTCCTGCTGGTCTGCCATGGCGACGCTGTCCCTTTCCCCTCCGGGCCCGGCCCGGGTTGCGCTTCGCGTCAGACTGCCACCGATCGTGCGGCCCTGGGCGGCGATCGACCAAGTTATACGGATATCTGTCGCCCGAAGCGGTGAACCGTGCGACGGGCGACCCGACAGCCGCGGGACATCCCCTATACGCCCCGCGCGCCCGGCGGAGCCGTCCGCACGATCGTGGTCACCGCACGCTCGATCTCGGCGTCGGTGAGGTCCGCGCGGGCGGTCAGCCGGAGCCGGGAGATGCCGTCGGGGACGGACGGCGGGCGGAAGCAGCCGACGGAGAGGCCGAGTTCGCGGCAGGCGGCGGCCCAGCCGAGGGCCTCGTTCGGGCCGGGGGCGCGCACCGAGACCACCGCGGCGTCGGGGTGGGCGGCGGTGAGACCGGCCTCGGTGAGCAGCCGGTGCAGGGTGGTCGCGACCGTACGGGCCCGGGCCGCGAGCCCCGGATCGGTGGCGATCAGCCGCAGCGCGGCCAGCGCGCCGCCCGCCGCGGCCGGAGCGAGGCCGGTGTCGAAGATGAAGGTGCGGGCCGCGTTGACCAGGTGCTCGATCACCCGGGCCGGGCCGAGCACCGCACCGCCCTGGCTGCCCAGCGACTTGGACAGCGTCAGCGTCGCCACCACGTCCGGCGCGCCCGCGAGCCCCGCGGCGTGCAGCGCCCCGCGCCCGCCGTCGCCGAGGACGCCGAAGCCGTGCGCGTCGTCCACGACCAGGCCCGCGCCGTGCTCCCGGCAGGCCGCCGCGAGCTCCGTGAGCGGCGCCCGGTCGCCGTCCACGGAGAAGACGGAGTCGCTGACCGCGAGGGCCCGGCGGCCCAGGTGCGCCGCGAGCGTCTTCGCGACGGCCTCCGGGTCGGCGTGCGGGACCACCGCGGTCTCGGCGCGCGCGAGCCGGCAGCCGTCGACGATGGAGGCGTGGTTGGCCGCGTCGGAGACGATCAGCCCGTCCCGGTCGGACAGCGCGGTGAGCGCGGCCAGGTTGGCGGCGTAGCCGGAGGAGAAGACGAGCGCCGCCTCGAATCCGCAGAAGTCGGCGAGTTCGCGCTCCAGGCGGGCGTGCAGCCGGGTCGAGCCGGTGACGAGCCGGGAGCCGGTGGCGCCCGCGCCCCAGCGGAGCGCCGCCTCGGCCGCCGCCCCGGTGACCTCCGGATGGCGGGTCAGGCCCAGGTAGTCGTTGCTCGCGAGGTCGAGCAGCTCGGACTCGGCGGCCCGGGGCCGCAGCGTCCGTACGAGACCGGCCTCTGCGCGCTGCCGCGCGGCGGCCTCGGTCCAGTCGAAGGCGGCCGGGCGCGGGCCCGGCGCCTCCCCGGAGGACGGCGGGTCCACGACGTACGACGGCATGGCAGATCCTTTTGTAGGCAGCGCACAGACCCTAACCGGCCGCGGCCGAGGTCAGGGTGTGGTCATACACACACCTCAAACGGGGCCGTTTGTTCAGATCCTCCTTGGCCGCGGGGCGTGCCGTAGGCCAGGATCAGCCCTTATGGACCTGCTGAACACCCTGGTGGAGAAGGGGCTGCGGCGCGAGTCGCCGACCCGTGAAGAAGCGCTCGCCGTGCTGGCGACCTCCGACGACGAACTGCTCGATGTGGTGGCCGCGGCCGGCAAGGTGCGCCGCCAGTGGTTCGGGCGCCGGGTGAAGCTCAACTATCTCGTCAACCTGAAGTCCGGGCTCTGCCCCGAGGACTGCTCCTACTGCTCGCAGCGTCTCGGCTCCAAGGCCGAGATCCTCAAGTACACGTGGCTGAAGCCCGAGGAGGCGTCGCAGGCCGCCGCGGCCGGTGTGGCCGGCGGCGCCAAGCGGGTCTGCCTGGTGGCGAGCGGCCGCGGCCCGACGGACCGGGACGTCGACCGGGTCGGCAAGACCATCGAGGCGATCAAGGAGCAGAACGAGGGCGTGGAGGTCTGCGCCTGCCTCGGTCTGCTCTCCGACGGCCAGGCCGAGCGGCTGAAGGCGGCCGGCGCCGACGCGTACAACCACAACCTCAACACGTCCGAGGGGACGTACGGGGACATCACGACCACGCACACCTACGCGGACCGCGTGGACACCGTGACGAAGGCGCACGCCGCCGGTCTGTCCGCCTGCTCCGGTCTGATCGCGGGCATGGGCGAGAGCGACGAGGACCTGGTCGACGTCGTCTTCGCGCTGCGCGAGCTGGACTCCGACTCGGTGCCGGTCAACTTCCTGATCCCGTTCGAGGGCACGCCGCTCGCCAAGGAGTGGAACCTCACCCCGCAGCGCGCGCTGCGGATCCTGGCGATGGTGCGGTTCGTCTGCCCGGACGTCGAGGTCCGGATCGCGGGCGGCCGCGAGGTGCACCTGCGCACGATGCAGCCGCTGGCGCTGCACATCGCCAACTCGATCTTCCTCGGCGACTACCTGACGAGCGAGGGCCAGGCCGGCCAGGCCGACCTGGACATGATCGCCGACGCGGGCTTCGAGGTGGAGGGCGCGGGCACGACGACGCTGCCGGCGCACCGGGCCGATGTCGCGGCGGTCGCGGCGGGCGGCTGCGGTTCGCACGCCGAGGCTTCCGGCGGCTGCGGTTCGCACGCCGGGGACGGCGCGGGCTGCGGCTCGCACGCGGAGGCCGGTGGCGGCTGCGGGCCGTGCGGTGGCGGCGCGGTGACCGAGGCGGCCGCGGCGGCCTCCGAGGCGCGTACGGACCTGGTCGCGGTGCGCCGCCGCGGCGCCGGCACGGACCTCGCCCCGAATGCGTAACGACGAGCTGCTCGCCCTGGACCGGGCACACGTGTGGCATCCGTACGGGCCCATGCCTGGACGTACGGAGCCACTGGTCGTCGAGTCCGCGTCGGGTGTCCGGCTCCGCCTCGCCGAACCGGTGCACGGTCAGGCCGAGTTGATCGACGGCATGTCCTCGTGGTGGTCGGCGCTCCACGGCTACAACCACCCCGTCCTCAACGAGGCGGCACACGGCCAGCTGGACCGGATGAGCCACGTCATGTTCGGCGGGCTCACCCACGAGCCGGCCGTGCGGCTCGCCACGCGCCTGGTCGAGATCACCCCGGAGCCTCTCCAGCACGTCTTCCTCAGCGACTCCGGCTCGGTCTCCGTCGAGGTCGCGGCCAAGATGTGTCTGCAGTACTGGCGCTCGGTGGGCCGGCCCGGCAAGCAGCTCCTGATGACCTGGCGCGGCGGCTACCACGGGGACACCTGGCAGCCGATGTCTCTGTGCGACCCCGAGGGCGGGATGCACGAGCTGTGGTCGGGCGTGCTCCAGCGCCAGGTCTTCGTCGACGCGCCGCCGGTCACGTACGAGGAGTCGTACGCCCGGATGCTGCGGGAGCAGATCGCTCTCCACGCGGACGAGGTCGCCGCGGTCATCGTGGAGCCGGTGGTGCAGAACGCGGGCGGGATGCGGTTCCACCCGCCCGCGTACCTGCGCGTCCTCCGCGAGGCGTGCGACGAGCACGGGGTCCTCCTGATCTTCGACGAGATCGCGACCGGCTTCGGCCGTACGGGCACGCTGTTCGGCGCCGACCAGGCCGGCGTCTCACCCGATGTGATGTGCGTGGGCAAGGCGCTGACGGGCGGTTACCTGTCGATGGCGGCCACGCTCTGCACGACGGAGATCGCGGAGGGCATCTCGCGCGGCGAGGTTCCCGTCCTGGCGCACGGGCCGACCTTCATGGGCAATCCGCTGGCCTCAGCGGTGGCCTGCGCTTCGATCGACCTGCTGATGTCCCAGGACTGGGCCCTGGAGGTCAAGCGCATCGAGACGGGACTCCGCGAGGGGCTCGCCCCCGCCGCGGAACTCCCCGGTGTGCGCGAGGTGCGGGTGCTCGGCGCCATCGGCGTCGTCCAGCTCGACCATGACGTCGACATGGCGGCGGCCACGGAGGCGGCGGTCCGGGCGGGCGTGTGGCTGCGCCCGTTCCGCGACCTGATCTACACGATGCCGCCGTACGTGACGGGCGACGAGGACCTGGCCCGCATCTGCGCGGCGGTGCGCGAGGCGGCGCGGGCGGGCTGAGAGGCCGCAAGGCGCCGGGCCGTGCGGGGCTCTCGTCCCGCACGGCCCGGCCCGTCCACGCCCCCCCCTTCCCCCTTACGTACGAAGGACATCCATGAGCATCATCGTCATCACGGGCACCAACACCGAGGTCGGCAAGACCGTCCTCACCGCCGCCCTCGCGGCGACCGCCACCGCCGCCGGGCGTTCCGTCGCCGTCCTCAAGCCCGCCCAGACCGGTGTCGGTCCGGGCGAGCCGGGTGACGCCGACGACGTCGCACGCCTCTCCGGCGCGGCGACCACCGCCGAACTGGCCCGCTTCCCCGAGCCGTTGGCGCCGGGCACGGCCGCCCGCCGGGCCGGCATGACGCCGGTCCGGCCGGCCGAGGTG
>NZ_JBSGBF010000107.1:0-26570 GCF_053601115.1 Streptomyces sp. NPDC004788 | reverse complement strand
GCAGCGAGGAGGTCTCCCCGCTGCCGCCGGGATCGTCGACGGGCGGCGCATGGCTGTGCCGCCGCGCCCACCAGGTGTGGAAGGCGGCGGTGGCGACCAGCGCGATCGCCGAGAACACCAGCAGGTAGGGGCCGTCGGGCCCCTTGGCGATGGTCTTGGCGATCGAGTCGGCCACCACCACGGCGGTGAACATCGCGGCGAGCTCGATGACGTCGTGCCGCCAGTGGTGGCTGCGGCGGGCGTTCTGCACGGTTTTCAGATCGGTCATGAGGTCACTGTGACCCAGCGGTGTTGCGTGATCACGAACGCTTTGTGACTGATGGGTTAATCGCCGATCTGGGCCCTTACTGACCGATTTCGACCGCTTGTGGTGCCGCCTGATCGACACTCTGTCCGAGTGCGGCAAGCAGTCGCCGCGCCTGCACCACCAGCTGCGTCGACCCCGGCCGCGCCGCCGTCTCGGCGAGGCCCGCGACCGCCGCCGTACCGCCGGATCCGCCGCACCGCTCGACGCACTCCGCCGCGACGGCCACGAGCTCCCCGGCCCCGCGCACCGGCTTCGGCGCGGTGAGCAGCGCCGGCAGCAGCTCCACGAGCACCGCCCACACCGTCGCGTACGCCCCGGTCGCCGCCGCCGTACGGACCGCGTCCGCCAGCCGGTTCGGCTTCACCGTCCCCTCGGCGACCAGTTCCGCGAGCCGCGCCCCGAGCAGCACCGGATCCAGCTCGCCCCGGGACGCCAGCACGAGCAGCGCGTCCACGGCCGTCAGCCGGTCCTCCGCGTGCCGGCAGCCGAGCCCGACGGCGAGCGCGAGATGGACGGCGGGACCCACCGGCCCGCCCGCCTCGGCCAGCGCCGTGAGCCCCCAGGCCGCACCCCGCTCCTCCCACTCGGCCCCGCCGAACAGCGACGGCAGCAGCCAGGCCGCGAGGGTCTCCCGGTCGTCCGGCAGCACCCCCGGCCACAGCGGCCGAAGCCCCGACCAGTGGTAGTGGCCGCACCCGCGCGCGATCTCCGTCGGCGACGCGCCCAGCCACGCGAACGCGGGCGGGAAGTCCTCCCGTATCGCCCGCCGCTCCCGCACCGCGAGCACCAGCCGGTCCGCCAGCCACCACCGCCCTGACCGGTGGTCCCCGCCCCGGGTCAGGAAACGCAGCCCGGGCGCGAGCGACTCGTCGGCCGTCAGCCAGTCCGCGAGCCGCGCACCGGCCCGGGTGCCGAGCGCCGTCGCCTCCGCAGCGGCATCGGCCGCCGCCGGATCACCCTTCCGCACCCGCAGCAGCGCCTGGGCCAGGTCGACCGCCATCGGCTCCACTCCGGCGTCCCGGTACTCCCGCAGCCGCGCCACGAGCACCAGCGGATCGATCGCCCCGGTGTGCCAGGTCGGCGTGGCCAGCAGGAACGGCACCCGCGCCGCGGTGGTCAGCATCCACGCCGTCTCCCACATCCGGGTGTCGACCGCCCGCGTCAGCGCCTTGTGCGCGCAGGACGGCGTACCGGCCGGACGCCTGCGGGCGGCGTCGATCGTCTCCGGCCGCGCCGTGCCGAGCAGCGCCGCGAGCACGGTGAGGATCCCCTGCGAACCGTGCGAGACATGGTCCGTGCGCTCCAGCCAGTACGACCCCGAAAACGCCTCCCGCACCGCCGCCGTCAAGGCCCGCCGGTCCCGGTGCGCATGCCGGACGACACCGTCGAGCGCCCGCTCGAAGTCCTCGATCGACTCGTACTGGCGCCGTTCAAGGGCCACCAGCTCCTCCACCAGCTCGGCGACCGTCTCCGCCGCGGGCGCCAGCGGCCGCAGCTCCGGCACCGGCGGCAGCACCTCCTCGTACGGCAGCTCGTCGGCCGCCGCGCCCACCCCGAACAGCTCCACCGCCGCCGCCCGGTGCACCGGGCTCAACAGCTCTGCGGCGCCTGCCAGTTCCGCGCGCACCTGCTCGTCCACCCGCGCCAGATGCCGCCCCACCAGGGCCAGCGCCCGCTCCTGGATCACCGTGTCGTCGTGCCCGAACGCGTCCGTCACCACCGGCAGCAGCTCCGCCGCCGCGTCCGGCTCGCGCCGCAGCACCTTGCCGATCAGCGTCAGCTGCGCCCGCACCAGCTTCTTCTCGGTGCGGAACAGCACCGCACCGGACATCTCCGCCAGCTCCGCCACCGTGAGCCCGCCGTCCAGGGCCAGCTCGGCGAGGACCTTCTGCGCGTACGCGGCCACCGGTGAAGGGGCGTCCGCCACCATGCCGAGCCAGTCCGCGACCCGCCCGCGCCGCTCCTCGTCGGTCGTCCCGAGCAGCTCCAGCAGGGCCAGCGGGAAGCGCAGATCGCGCGGCCGTCCGCCGCGAAGGAGGCGGGACAGACAGCCCTCGACCAGCCTGGCCCGGTCCAGTACGCCCTCGTCGGCGAGCGTCCTGAGGGCGCCCGGCCAGTGCGCGGGCGACTCGGCCCCGTACGACCAGACCAGCTGGCCGGGCGTCTCGGTGAGCTCCAGGACGTACGGCACGAGCACCGGCGTCTGCGGGTCGGCGCGCAGCGTCTCCACCAGCCCCTGGCCGGCCACCGCCCGTGTCCAGCCGAGCAGGTACCCCTCGTTCGTCGGCACCGGGCAGCCCGAGCGGACCACCAGCGCGTGCACCAGGCGGTACTGGTCCTCGGCGACCGCCGGCCGCTCGGCCAGTCGCTGCGCCAGGTCCGCGAGCCACGCGGGCTCCCGGCCGGCGAGCACGGCGAGGACGCCGTCGATCGTGTGCTCGCCCCAGCCGGTCAGATCGCGGGCGCCGATCCAGGCGGCGGCCGCGGCCGCGCCCGTGTGGCAGCCAGCCCCGGCCACCCGCAGCGCGCGCTGCGCCTCCACCTGAGCGTTCCATTGGTCCCAGCCCCAGCCGCGCACCTCCTTGCGGAGCTCCTTCAGCTCCGGAAGCACCGCCTTCCGGGCCGCCGCGTCAAGGCCCGCCAGCAGGTCCGGCACCTCGGCGTGCCTTCCCGCCCGCACCGCGGCCAGCAGCCTCGCCGTCGCCGTCTCCGCCACCGTCGTCGTCTCCGTCGTCATCGCACACCCCCCACGGCCGTCCCGGCCGTCTCGACCTTCGCCCCGCGACGCGCCATCCGCACCGCGAGCGCGTGCTTGCACGGGCCGCGCCGGCCCCGGTAATCCGCCCACCACGCGCACGTACAGCTCAGCCGGCCCTCCGTCGACTCGCGCACCTGATAGCGCCGTTCCCCCGACGCCACCGACGCGAGCTCGCCGTCCAGCGCCACCGCGCCCTCCGCGAGCAGCGCCCGCGCGGCGACCAGGCGCGGATTGTGCCGCTCGGCGCGGTCCGCGTCGTACGGCAGCTCGCGGTGGAAGTAGGCCGCGTCCGCCACGTCGTACCCGACCCGCCCCGCCGTCCCGAGCCGGACCAGTGCCGCCCGCACCCGGTCCACGGTGAGACCCGACTGCGCGGCCAGGTCGGCGAGGTCGATCCGGGGCTCCCAGGCGAGCAGCACCGAGACCAGCTCCGCGTCCTGCGCCGCCTCCTCGGTGGCCAGCGCCTCCAGGACGCCGCCCTCACCGGAGAAACCGCGCGCCGGGTCGGGCGAGAGCGTCAGCGTGAGCCGCATCCCCGGCAGCGCCACCTCCCAGGCGCTCGGCGCGGGCCGCCCGTCCGGCACCGGCCCGTACACCCGCAGCGCCGTCGCGAACCGCAGCACGCGCTCCAGGGCGACCAGCCGGTCCGGCCCCGCGAGGCACACCGCGCCCGCCACCGGCCGGGTCGTCGGCCGCAGCGTCCGCCCCGACTGCACCACCCACAGCGGGCCCCGGCCCCGGGCCTGCGAGCGCGGCAGCGACCGCAGGAACCGCACCGCCTCCGCGCCCGACAGCTCGGCCCGCAGATCGAAGCCGGCCGACGAGACCTGCGCCTCGGCGAAGCCGCGCAGCCAGCGGTCCGGCAGGGGCACCTTCTTCTCCACCACCGGGCCGTCCAGCGTCGTCACCGCCAACTCCTCGGGCCCGACCCGCAGATGCAGCGGATCGTCCCCGGTGAGCCGCGAAAGCGCCTCCCGCAGCGGGTTGTTGACGTCCACGTTCGTCGTCCCGTGCCCGGTCCGCGCACCGTCGAGCCCCGCGCTCAGCACGTCGAGCCGTGCGTACACCCCGCCGCAGCCCGAGAACGACTCGAACCGCAGCCGGTCGCCGTTGCCCGTCACCACCGGGTCGAGCGAACCCGGTCTCATCCGCTGGTGGTAACGGGCCGCGGCCACGTCGGCGACGGCCAGCAGACCGCGCGCGGCCGTCTGCGGCGAGGTGAGGAATCCGGAGAAGAAGCGGGGACGGGCCTCGGCGCCGCGCGGCGTGAGACCCCCGGCCGTCTCCAGGCCGAGCAGCCGCCCGGAGCCCACGGGCTCCAGGGCGGACGGGCGTGCGTAGGCGAGCGCCTGTACGGATCGCGTCATGCGAACGACCGTAGGGCCCGGCACTGACAATCGGCCCTGACACAGGCTCTGGCCTGCGGAAACGGGGGTGGGGGGCCAGGACATGAGGAGCCGTCAGGCGCCCCGAACCGGGCCCCCTTCACGCACCGGCGATGGCCCGCAGCGCGTCGAGATGCCGCCGGTACACCGTGCGTCCCCGCTCCGTCAGGGCCAGCCAGGTCCGGACCCGGCGGCCCACCCGGCCCTTGTCCACGGACACGAGGCCGGCCTCCTCCAGCGCCGTGACCTGCTTGGACAGAGCGGAGTCGGTGACCTCCACCAGATCGCGCACGAAACCGAACTCGGCCTTGTCCAGCGGCGCGAGGGCCGCGACGACCGAGAGCCGCACCGGGGAGGTGAGCAGCGGCTCCAGGTCGTGCCGCGGATGTGCGCCAGGGCGGTCGCCGCCCCGGTTGTCCGTCGTCCCGCTCATGCCCGCGCACGCCGTTCGAGGAGCGCCGCGACGGCCACCGGAGCCACGCAGGCGGCCGTGGCGGCCACGGCGAAGGGCACGCTGTCCCGCATCAGCGACGTGCCCAGCGCCATCGAGGTCGTGAACATGGCGGCCCAGGCGGCGAGCGTGAGGCTGTGCCGCAGTTCGAAGCGCCGCCGAACCGCCCGCTGGCGGGACGCGTACACGCTGAGCGCGATGACGATCGCGACGTACAGCGCCATGGTGACCGCGAACGCGGCCGGTTCGTGCCACAGCAGCACCGTGGGCACGAAGAACAGCTGTACGCCGCCGAAGGCCAGCAGGTAGCGCAGATACCAGCCGCCGCCCTGGCGCCGGGCGGAGCTCTCCATCCGGGCGGTGCGGCCCAGCACCTCGGCGGCTTCGGAGTATTCGGACATGACAATCCCCCTTGTCTTGACTGCAAGTACTTTCCACTATGGCAAGTAAGTGCAGACAAGGCAACTATGGGATGCGCGAAAGGACTTACTGCCCCACGCGACCCGGCTGGAGCGTCTTGCTGAACAGCACCAGACCGCCCTCGGCGCGCAGCCGGACCGTCAGTTCCCCGCTGTCGCCGTCGATGTCGACCTCGCCGAAGTACTGCGGGGTCTCCATCGGCGACAGGTTGGCCCGCTCGGGCGCCCGCAGGAAGACCCGCTCCGGGCCGAAGGTGTCGTCCAGCCGGTTCGCGGGGAAGCCGCCGGCCGCCAGCGGACCGGACACGAACTCCCAGAACGGCTCGAAGTCCTGGAACACCGCGCGCTCCGGCGCGTAGTGCTGCGCCGAGGTGTGGTGGACGTCCGCCGTGAGCCACAGCGTGCCGGTGACACGCCGGTGCTTGATGAACCGCAGCAGCTCGGCGATCTGCAGCTCACGGCCGAGCGGCGCCCCCGGGTCGCCCTGCGCCACCGCCTCGAAGTCCACGGCGCCGTCGGTGACGACGAGCCCGAGCGGCAGGTCCGCCGCGATCACCTTCCACACCGCGCGCGACCGGCTCAGCTCCCGCTTCAGCCACTCCAGCTGCTCCGCGCCCAGGATGCCGACGGTGTCGTCGGACTGCCGGTCCGGCGAGTTGGCGTTCCGGTACGTGCGCATGTCCAGCACGAACACGTCGAGCAGCGGACCGCGGCGCACCACCCGGTGCACCCTGCCCTCCGACCGGGTCGCGCCCGCACGCGCGTGCAGCGTGGAGACCGGGAAGTACTCGGCGAAGGCGCGCGAGGCGTGCGCCGCGAGGACGTCGACGTCCTTCTCGGTGTAGCGGGCGTCGTCCAGGATCTGGCCCGGGTACCAGTTGTTGCGGACCTCGTGGTCGTCCCACTGCACGATCGACGGCACCTGCGCGTTGAAGGCGCGCACGTTGTGGTCGAGCAGGTTGTAGCGGAAGTTGCCGCGGTACTCGTCGAGGGTCTCGGCCACCTTCGACTTCTCCGGCGTGGTGAGGTTCCGCCAGATCCGGCCGTCGGGCAGCGTCACGCTGGGCTGGATGACGCCGTCCGCGTAGATGGTGTCGCCGCTGCACAGGAAGAAGTCCGGGTCGAGCCGGCGCATCTCCTCGTACGCGCGGAAGCCGCCGATGTCCGGGTTGATGCCCCAGCCCTGACCCGCGATGTCGCCCGACCACAGGAACCGCACCCCGTCCCGGCGCCGCTCCGGCGCCGTGCGGAAGGTGCCGAGGACCGGCTCGCCGGTACGGCGCGGGTCGTCCGGGTCGGCCAGCGTCACCCGGTAGTGGATCTGCTCCCCGGGCGGCAGGTCGCGCAGCGCCGTGGTCCCCGTGAAGTCCGTGCCGGGCCCGAGCAGCGGGCCGTAGTGGCGGCGCACCCGCCGGAACGACTCACCGGCCGAGGTCTCCACGACCATCCGGGCCGGCCGGTCCGCGCGGACCCAGACCAGACCCGAGTGCGCGGTGACGTCGCCCGTCTGCACGCCCCAGGCGGCCGACGGGCGCCCCGACAGCGCGAACGACGGGCTCGCGAACGCGCCGCAGCCGGCGGTCAGGGCGGCCGCCGAGGCGGCGAGCGATCCGCGCAGGACCGTACGACGGGCGGGGGCCGGGCCGGATGCGGGCTGGGACATCGAGCGCCTCCAAGGGGTGGGCGGAGCGGTACCGTTGCGGCCTGGGGCCGTCACCCGTACGGGAGACGGCCCCGAGGGTCGCGCCCCATGCCTAGCGCCCGGGAACGGCGCCCAGCCGAACCCCGTGTGAACAACCGCCCGGAATCTGCGCCCCGTTGAACGCCGTCCCGTTGAACGCCGTCCCGGCGCGCTCAGCCGCGCTCAGCCGCGCTCCTCCGCCTCGTACGCTCCCGCCACCAGCCCCACGCCCCGCGCGATCTCCGCCGGCGGCAGATGCGCGTAACCGAGCACCAGCCGCACCGCGTCGTCGTCCGGCCGCTCCGTGCCGTACTCCTCAAGGGGCCGCAGCGCCACACCCGCCGCCCCCGCCAGGGAGAGGAAACGCTCGGTCGGGCCGTACTCCGGCGGCACGCGCGCGATGATGTGCAGGCCCGCGGCGATGCCGCTCACCGCCGTGCCCGGGAAGTACCGTTCGAGCGCCGTGAGCAGGGCGTCCCGGCGCTCCCGGTAGGCGCGCTGGCAGCGGCGCAGCTGCCGGTCGTATCCGCCGCCCGACACGAACCGGGCGAGCACCGCCTGGTCGAGGGCCGGATTCCCGAGGTCCATCGTGCGCTTGCGCTCGGCGATCTCGTCGAGCAGCGCGCCCGGCAGCAGCATCCAGCCGAGCCGCAGCCCCGGTGCGAGCGACTTGCTCACCGAACCGGCGTACGCGACCCGCTCCGGGTCGAGCCCCTGGAGCGCGCCCACCGGTGCCCGGTCGTAGCGGAAGTCCCCGTCGTAGTCGTCCTCCAGGACGTAGCCGTCCACCTGCCGCGCCCAGTCGAGCAGTCCGGCTCGCCGCCGCGCCGAGTAGGCGATGCCGGACGGGAAGTGGTGGGACGGCGTCACCACCACCGCCCGCACCCCGGACGCGGCCAGCGGCCCCGGCACCAGGCCCTCCTCGTCCACCGGCAGCCACACGGTGTCCAGGCCGGTCGCCGCGAACAGCTTGCCGTGCTCGGGGCTGCCCGGGTCCTCGACGCCCACCGCGCGGTGGCCGCGCGCCCGCAGCGCGAGGCCGAGCAGCGTCGCGGCCTGCGCCACGCCCGAGCACACCACCAGGCGCTCGGGATCGGCCACCACCCCGCGCCGGCGCGCGAGCAGCGCGGCGAGCGCGCCCCGCAGCTCCGGCAGCCCGCGTGGATCCGGGTAGCCGAGCTGCCGGTGCGCGAGTTCGGCCAGGACCGCCCGCTGGGCGGCGCCCCACGCGGAGCGCGGGAACAGCGACAGGTCGGGCGTCCCGGGGCGGAAGTCCACCCGCACGCCGGCGCCCGGCGCACGCGGCGCCAGATCCCGTACGCCGGGCGCCGCGGCGCGCGCCGCTCCGCCGACCCAGGTGCCCGAGCCCCGTGCGCCGCGCAGATATCCCTCGGCGGTCAACTGCTCGTACGCCTCCGTCACCAGGCCCCGTGACACCCCGAGGTCGGCGGCGAGCTCCCGGCTCGACGGCAGCCGCGTCCCCGGTGCGAGGCGGCCGGTCCGTACCGCGTCCCGCAACGCCTCCTGCAGCGACCGGCCCCGCTGCCGTGCCGGTGCCGCCACGGCGGGCAGCAACAGCTCCCAGGCCGGCTGCGGGCTTCCGTTACCGGCTGAAGTGGTCCCCGATGACGTCATGGAAGTGGACCTTAAAACGGACAGCGCCCTTTCCTAGCGTCAAGGCCATGCACACGAACACCCTGCGCGGCGCACTCCTCGTGACCGTCGCCTACGCCCTCGTCGGGGCCTCCTTCACCGCCAACAGCCTGCTCGGCTCCTATCCGTACGCGGGCGGCCAGGCGCTGCGCTACGCCGCGGCCTGTCTGCTCCTGCTGCCCCTCCTCCTGTTGCGCCCGCTGGGCGGGCACCGGGGCGCGCTCGCACCGCTGCGCGCCCTGACCTTCCGTCAGTGGCTCCGTGTCGCGCTGCTCGCGGCCGTCGGCATGGTCGGCTTCAATCTGGCCGTCCTCGCCGCGGAGCGCACCGCCGAACCCGCCGTGCCCGGTGTCCTGGTGGGCTGCGCGCCGGTCGTGGTCGCCGTCCTGGTGCCGCTGACGGACGGGCGCAGGCCGACCCGGGCGGTGCTGTGCGGGGCGGTCGTGGTCGCCGCCGGCGCCTTCGTGGTGCAGGGCTGGGGGCGTACGGATCTCGTGGGGCTCGGCTGGTCGGTGGCCGCGCTCGCGGGCGAGGTCGGGTTCACCGTGCTGGCGGTGCCGGTGCTGCGGCCGCTCGGACCGAAGCTGCTGACCGCGGTGGTGTGCGCGGTGGCCGCCGTGGAGGCGATGGCGCTCGGTCTCCTCGCCGACGGGACGGCCGCGCTGCGGATGCCGACGCTCGTGGAGACGGGCGCGCTCGTGTGGCAGGCGGCGCTCGCGACCGTCGTCGGCTTCGTCCTCTTCTACATGGGCGTGCAGCGGATCGGTATGGAGAGGGCGACTCTCTATACCGGCGCGATTCCGGTGGCCGCCGCCCTGACCGCCGCGGCCGTGTCCCACGGCTCCTTCGGGCTGCCGCAGGCCGCCGGCAGCCTCCTGGTGGGGGCCGGCGCGGCTCTGGGCACCGGCCTGTTCGGCCGCCCGAAGCCGACGTCAGACGGTGCTGCCGTCGAGGATCACCCGGGCCACCAGGGCGGGGTCGTCGTTCATGGGGACGTGACCGCAGCCCGGCAGCCGGACCAGTCGCGCACCCGGGATGGTCTGCTTGGCGCGGACGCCCTGACGGCGCAGCAGCAGCCGGTCGCGGCTGCCCCAGGCGACGGTGACGGGCACGGCGGGGACGTCGTCGGTGAACACCACGGCCCGGCCGGCCGCGAGGGTCTGGTGGAAGCCGCTCGCCTGCCGCAGGGCCAGCGTCTCGGCGACCGTGGCCTCGGGTGAACGGCGGCCGGGGCGGGCGTAGATGGTGCTGGTGAGGGCGGTGCGGCCGGCCGCGCTGCGGGAGAGCCGTTCGATCAGCGGGACCGGCAGCGCGAGCGCGGCGCCGCGCATGGCCCGCAGCGTCGTGAACGCGTACCGCCGCTCGCTCTCCGACCAGAAGCCGGCGGGCGAGAGCGCGGTCACCGAGCGCACCAGCTTCTCCCGGCCGAGCGCCAGGGCGAGCAGTCCGCCGAGCGAGTTGCCCGCCACGTGCGGCCGGTCGATCCCGAGGGCCGCGCAGAACGCGCCGAGCAGCGGCACCACGCCGGCCAGGTCGTACGCCAGCGGCTCGGGCAGTGCCGGGGAGGCGCCGAAGCCCGGCAGGTCGACGGCGACGACGTCGCGCCCGGCCGCCAGGATGTCGAGCACCGGCTCCCACGCCTGCCAGTGGTGCCCGATCCCGTGGAGCAGCAGCAGGGGCTCGCCGGCGCCCCGCCGCTCGTACGCGACGGTGACCGTGCGCGGCCCCGCGGGCGACTCCACGGCGAACGAGATCTGTGCGGACATGGCTGCTCCCTGTCGTACCGTCACCCTTTTGAGACGTCCCGTCAGCAAGAATTACCCGCGAGTAGAGTCGAGTTCAAGACCTCGCGCGTCCCACTCGGCCCGAACTGGACAGGCGCGGGCGCGTCCGCTGGGATGGGGGAGTGCCGACCGAGATGATCACCGACCCGACCGACGTGTTCGAGGCCCACCGTCCGATGCTCATCGGCGTCGCCTACCGCATGCTCGGCCGCGCCGCCGACGCCGAGGACGTCGTGCAGGAGGCATGGCTGCGCTGGTCCGCGGAGGACCGCGGGGAGGTCCGCGAACCCCGCGCCTTCCTCGTCCGGATCACCACCCGGCTCGCCATCGACCGGCTCCGCCAGGCCCAGTCCCGCCGGGAGTCCTACGTCGGCCCCTGGCTTCCCGAGCCGATCGTCACCGACTTCGGCCCCGCCGTGCCGGACACCGCCGAACGGGCCCTGCTCGCCGACACCGTCTCGCTCGCCCTCCTCGTCGTCCTCGAAGCCCTCTCGCCGCTCGAACGCGCCGTCTTCGTCCTGCGCGAAGCCTTCGGCTTCCCCTTCGCCGAGATCGCCGCCACCCTCGACCGCAGCGAGGCCGCCGTACGCCAGCTGGCCGGCCGTGCCCGCAGGCACGTCGACGAGGGCCGGCCCCGCTACGACGTGGATCCCGTCCAGCGGCGCGACCTCACCGAACGGTTCCTCGCCGCCGCCTCGGGCGGCGACCTGGACGGGCTGCTCGCGCTGCTCGCACCGGACGCCCGGCTCGTCGGCGACGCCGGCGGCAAGGCCAAGACCCCGCGGCGGATCATCGAGAGCGCCGACAAGATCGGCCGCTTCCTGGTCGCCATCGCCCAGGGCCCGGCGGAAGGCACCTCCCTCCGCTTCGCGGAGGTCAACGGCGGCCCGGCGCTGGTCACCCTGGTCGACGGCACGGTCGACGCCGTCTTCCAGATCGACATCCGCGACGGACTCATCGCCTGCGTCTACATCCTGCGCAACCCCGACAAGGTCCAGGGCCTCACCCTCGACTGAGCGCGGACCTCACCGCATCGGGAACGAACGCCCCGCCCGGAACCGTACGAAACGGTCCAGGCGGGGCGTTCTGCTACGCAGACCGCACAACGACGCGAACGTCCTGTGAACGATCAAGACCAGACGGTCACATTCCGGGGCTCCCGACGCAGGATTGGTCTTGACCAAGGGTGGGCGGCGCCCTATCGTCGCAGAGTTAGTGCAGGAACCTTTAATAAACAAGGGCGCGGAAAACGCCGCGGGACACGGCGAATGTGCGGAGGATGAGGGTGGGGACCACGCAGCTGGAGACGGTGCCGGAGCCGAAGTACTGGCACCTCAAGACCGTGATCGGCGAAGCCCTCGACTCGGACTTCGCGGTTGGCGAGATCCTGCCCAACGAGCGCGAACTGGCCGCCCGTTTCGGCGTCGCCCGCGCCACCCTCCGGCAGGCCCTGGAGCAACTGGAGCTGGAGGGCCGCCTGCAGCGCCGTCGCGGCGTCGGCACCACCGTCGCCCCGCCGCGCGTCGGCGTCGACGTCTCCACCACCCAGCACGCCTGGCCCGGCGTCGGCGAGGAGACCTGGCAGTCCATGGACGCGGGCACCGACACGGCCCCCGCCGCCGTCGCCCGCCTGCTCGAGCTCCAGTCCGGCGAGCGCGTGCACATCGTGCGCCGGCTCCGCATCACCGAGGGCCAGCCGGTCGCCGCCGAACTCCTCTACGTGCCCACCGAGTCGGTGCCCGGCCTCGCCGCCGCCGACACGACCGGCGGCCCGGCCCGCGCCCGCACCGTGCTGGACGAACTCCAGCGGCTCAGCCTCGACGGCCAGGACCGCTCCGTCGAACTCGGCTCCGCCCGCGCCGACGACGCCAGGGAACTGGACCGGCTGCCCGGCTCCCCGGTCCTCGTCGTCACCACCCGCTACCTGTCGGAGGGCCGCACCGCCGCGGTCTCCGTCGCCACCTACCGCGCGGACACCTGCAAGCTCACCTTCGGCGACTCCGGCGACCTGGCCATGGCCTCCTGAGGCCGCGGTCCCTGCCCTGAGCGACGAGACGTACGACAACGGCCCCGGGCACGCGCGCCCGGGGCCGTTGTCGTACGTCACGCTCCCTCAGCGGCGGGCCGTCACCGTGCCGTCGACCGCGAACAGCTGCTCCTCCACGTGGTCGAGCGCGAGCCGCAGCGCGCCCGTGGCCACCGCCGCCTCGCCCAGCATGGAGAGCACCACCCGCGGCGGCCGCAGACAGAACCGGTCCAGCTCCTCGCGCAGCGGCTGCAGCACGCCGTCGAGGCCCGCCGCCCAGCCGCCGATCACCACCAGCTCCGGATCGAGCGCCAGGACCAGCGCGGCGACGTCGTGCACCAGACGCTGGATGAACCGTTCCACCGCGGCCTGGGCCCGCGCGTCGCCCTGCCTGGCCAGCGCGAAGACCTCCGCGACCGCCTGCTCGTCCAGCGGGTGCAGCGGCTCGTCCGTCGTCGACAGCAGATGTTCCGGCGTGACGCCGCGGCCGAGCAGGTGCAGCGCGCCGATCTCGCCGGCGGCCCCGCCGTAACCGCGGTGCAGCCGCCCGCCGATCAGCGAACCGGCGCCCGGGCTCAGCCCCGCCAGCACGAACACGATGTCGTCGGAGTCCGTCGCCGCGCCCTTCCAGTGCTCGGCGACCGCCGCCGCGTTGGCGTCGTTCTCCACGATCACCGGGCAGCGGAAGGAGCGGCGCAGCCGCTCGCCGAGCGCCAGACCCGTCCAGCCCGGCAGCGCCGTGCCCAGGCGTACCGTTCCGTCGGCCTCCACGATGCCCGGCGTGCCGACGCCGACCGCCCGCAGGTTCGACCGGGGCACCCCGGTCCTGCGCAGCACGTCGGCCACCACCGCGCGGACCCGGTCGAGCCGCTCGTCCTCGGGGGCCGTGTCCGCGACCTCGCGGGAACCGGCGCCGATGATCCGCCCGTCCAGGCCGGAGATCAGCGCGGCCACCCGGTGCGGACCGATCTCGATCCCGAGCAGATGCCCGGCCTCCGCCCGGAAGCGGAACCTCCGCGCCGGCCGGCCCTGCCGCCGGGTCTCGCCCTCCTCGGGCGCCGCCTCGACGACCAGACCGCCCTCGATCAGGCCCTCTGTCACACCCTCGACCGTCGGCCGGGACAGACCCGTGATCCGGGTCAGGTCCGTGAGCGTGAGCGCGTCGGAGCTCCGCAGCGCATGGAGTACCACCGCGGAGTTGATCCGCCGGAGTAGCGACGGGTCTCCGCCGGTCAGCCGCCCCACCGTGTGTCCTCCCAGCTCGTGCGCGTCTTTGGCCGGATGTTACTCAATGGAAGAGGGGGCGGCGAGCGCCGCCCACGGGCCGGTCCCGGGCCCGTCGGCCGACGGGGACTGACGGTCCGCCAACTGTCAGTGGGGCGCGCTTTACTGGCTCCATGGACAGGACACAGCACCTCGCGGCGATCGACGAGCTGGTGGACCGGGCCTTCCCGGAGCGCGCCGAGCGCTCCGGGTTCCGCGACAGCGGCCCGGGGCACCACGTCGTCGCGCTCGCCACGAGCGAGGAGTTCTGGGAGGACGACGGCACCCGCTCGTTAGCCGTCGAGGAGCAGTACGAAGCGGAGCGGGACGGCCTCTCGACGCTGCTCGCCGCCCGCTGGGGTCCGCCGCAGGTCTTCAGCCTGTGGTCCGTCCTCGGCCGGAGCATGTCCGGCGAGGACATACCCGAGCCGTGGGCCGACCTGAGCAACCACACACCCGACCTGCACCTGTGGCGGGCCCGCGGGCGATGGATCGGTCTCGGGCTGTCCCAGTGGGACAAGGAGCTGCCCTTCCAGCTCCTTGCCCTCGTCACCACGGTCGACCCGCCGTGACGGAGGAACGCGGCGACCAGGGCGCGAATCGAGTCGTGATCACCGGGTGGTCCTGGTGAGGTCTTTGATCGTGGAGCCGACGTGAGCCGACCGCTGCACTGATGTCCGGGCGGGGACCCATGGGACATGGCCCGGCACCCGGCTCAGGCTCCGGGGAGGACACGTCGCGTCTCGTAGGCCCACATCGCGATCTCGACCCGGTTGCGGGCGCCGAGTTTGGCCATCAGGCTGGCCAGGTGCGTCTTCACCGTGCTGAGACTGATGTGCAGTGCATCGGCGATCTCGGTGTTGGTCAGCCCGCGAGCGACGGCGAGGAGCACCTGCTCCTCGCGGGCGGTGACGGGGGAGACCGGCTGGGCCACGGGCCGGCCGGCGGGCAGGTCCGCGAATGTCTGGAGCAGACGGACGGTGACGCTGGGCGCGATGAGCGCCTCACCGTCGGACGCCGACCGCACGGCCTGCGCCAGAAGGTCCGGCCCCGTGTCCTTGAGGAGGAACCCGCGGGCGCCGGCACGCAGTGAGCCGTAGACGTACTCGTCGAGGTCGAACGTGGTGATGACGACCACGGCCAGCGGGTCGGCGACGCCCGGGCCGGCGACGAGCCGGGTGGCCTCGAGCCCGTCGAGTACGGGCATGCGGATGTCGAAGAGGCAGACGTCGGGGCGCAGTTCGCGGGCCAGACGCACCGCTTCGCGTCCGTCGGCGGCCTCGCCGACCACCTCGATGCCGGGCTGGGCGTTCAGCATGATCCGCAAGCCGGTGCGGATGATCGTCTGGTCGTCAGCGACGAGGACGCGAATGGACACCGCTCTCGCTCCTCGCTCTCGGCAGTTCGGCTTCGACATGCCAGCCCCGGTCGGTACCCGGGCCGGCTCGTAGTGTGCCGCCGAGCAGGGTCGCGCGCTCGCGCAGTCCGGTAAGTCCGTATCCGTCGCGACCCCGGCCGGTGCGCCGGCCGTTGTCGCGCACGCTCACCCGTACCGTGTGCCGTTCCGCGGCGACCCGAACGACGAGGTCGGTCGCGTCGACCGCATGGCGCAGCGCGTTGGTCACCGACTCCTGCACGATCCGGTAGACGGCCGCGTCCACGGCCGGGGGCAGCGCGTCCAGTTCGCCGTCGAGCCCCAGGTCGACCCTGAGGCGACCACCGGGGGTGCGCACCAGGCGCTCCAGGTCCGCGACTCCGGCAGGGGGCGCCAGCTCGGCGCCGACCCCCCGGTCGCGCAGCGCGGCGACCATGGCGCGCATTTCCTCCAGCGTGCGCGCCCCTTCCTCCTCGACCCCCTCCAGCGCCTCGACGGCGGCGGACGCGTCGGTGCCCGCGAGCACCCGGCCCGCCTGGGCGATGATCACCATGGCCGACACGTGGTGGGCCACCGTGTCGTGCAGTTCCCGGGCGAGCTGCTCGCGCTCACGGGAGCGCACCTGCTCCAACTGCCGCTCGCGAGCGGTCACCCAGAACCGCACGGCAGCCCCGACCACGCCGGGCAGCAACAGGAAGAGGAAGCCCACGACCTTCTCGACGACCGGGGTCCCGTCCGCGACGACACACAGCGCGCCGACCACGAGGATCACCGCGCCGCCCAGCACGATCTCGCGTCCCGATCCCCACCGGGGCAGCGCGTACACCAGCACGAGCACGACCGCGCCGGTGTACAGGCCGACGGGCTCGCGCGGCGCGGCGACGAGCGAGGCCACCGGAAGCAGGACCACCGAGCCGAACGCCAGCGTCACCATGGCCAGCGGGCGGGTCCGGCGCCACAGGAGCAGCAGACACAGCCATACGGCGAACATCACCGCCACCGGCCGCCACACGACGTTCTCGCGCAGGGCGGCCTCCAGCGCCACACCGGCAAGGCCCCCGGCGAGCAGCGCCCAGTCCCGCCACACCCGGGCGGGCGCGTCGGGCGGCCGCGGTTCGGTCCACAGCGTTCGCAGGTCGTCTCGGAGCACGGTTCTCAGCCTAGGGACCGCGGCGTGCCGCGCATCGGCCGAAAGGACGGGTCGTCACTCCGCCCCGGGGCCGACGGATCCGCGGCCCGCGGGCCGATGCCGCGGCGCGCCGTGGCGACGAGCCTCGGCATCGGCGGCCGTACAAGGACGGCCGACGAGGTGGTTGGAGGACCCGATGCTCTCGAAAGCCCTGTTGCGCCTGGGCGCAAGCGCCGCCCGCCATCCCTGGCGGGTGATCGCGGCATGGCTGATCGCCGCCACGCTCGCCGTCCTCGCCGCCGTCGCCTTCGGCGGGCGGACCGCGGACTCGATGACCGCTCCCGGACTGGACTCCCGACGGGCCGCGGAACTGATCGAGCGGGCAGGCACCGGCCAGGAGGGGATGACCGCCCAAGTGGTCGTCACTTCCCTCGACGACGGTGCGACGTTCTTCGACGACGACGGCGCGCGCACCGCTCTCACGCGGCTGCGGGCCGAGGTGAAGCGGCTGCCGCACGTGCTCGGCACGAGCGACCCGGCGGGGGAGCTCGACGCGGGTCGGGACACCGCCGTGCGCGGCGGCCTCGTCTCGGCCGACGGGCGGATCGCGGTCGTCCGGGTGCAGTACCCCGACCAGAGCCGGCTGTCGGCCGAAGACCTCGACGCCCTCGTCGATCTCGGCGACCGGCTGCGCGCCGAGCTGCCGCTGCGCATCGAGATGGGCGGGAACCTCTTCTACGCCTTCTCCGACCCCGACGGCGGCGCGAGCGAGCTGATCGGACTCCTCGCCGCGGCCGCGATCCTGTTCCTGGCGTTCGGTTCGCTCGTCGCCGCCGCGCTGCCGATCGGCATGGCGGTCTTCGGGCTGACCGTCGGGGTCGCCACGATGACGGTACTGGTGGGGGTGACGGACGTCCCGACCTTCGCGCCTGTCCTGGGCAGCATGGTCGGGCTCGGAGTGGGCATCGACTACGCGCTGTTCGTGCTCGCCAGGCACCGGGAGTACCTCGCGCGCGGACTCGATCCCCGCGAGGCGGCGGGGCGAGCGGTGGCCACGGCGGGGCGGCCGGTGGTCTTCGCCGGCGGCACCGTCGTCGTGTCGATCCTCGGCCTGGCGGTCGCGAACGTGCCGTTCATGACGGTGGGCGGGGTCGCCGTCTCGATCGTCGTCCTGACGATGGTGCTCGCGTCGGTGACGCTGCTGCCGGCCTTCCTCGGCGCCGCCGGCCCACGCCTGGCCCGGGCCGGCCGGATCGGCCGGGCTCTGCAGACCAGGAAGCCGGGCCGACTCGCACGGCGGCGGGACCCGGCGGCAGACGCCGGCCGCGCCACCGGGTGGCGCCGCTGGATCGGGCACGTCGGCCGGCACCCGGTGCCGTACGCGGTCGGCGCGGCGGGGCTGCTGCTGACCGCGACGCTGCCCGTGCTCGGCCTGCGCGTCGGCCTGCCCGACGACGGCTCACTGCCTCGCAGCCGTACCGAGCGCCGGGCCTACGACCTCGTCGCCGAGGGGTTCGGCCCGGGCACCAACGGTCCCCTCGTCATCGCCGCGGACCCCACCGGTGATCCGGGCGTGCTGGACCGACTCGTCGCAGGGGTCGCGGCGGATCCGGGCATCGCATCCGTCGCGCCGACGCACATCGACCGGGCCACCGGCATCGCGACCCTCGTGGTGTTCCCGACCACCAGCCCGCAGGACAGGGCAACGACCGACACCATCGCCCGGCTGCGCACCGAGGTGCTGCCCACGGCGATCGGGCACGGCCCGGCCAGGGCCCACGTCGGCGGCGCCGCCGCGAGCCTGTCGGATGTGGGCCGACGCACCAGCCAACGCCTGCCGGCGTTCGTCGCCGCCGTGCTGGCGATGTCGTTCCTGCTGCTGATGCTGGTCTTCCGCTCGGTGCTCGTCCCGCTCAAGGCGGTACTGCTGAATCTGCTGAGCATCGGCGCGTCCTACGGCATCATGGTCGCGGTCTTCCAATGGGGCTGGGGAGGCGCACTCATCGGGCTGGAAGCGACGGTTCCGATCGTGTCGTTCATCCCGATGTTCCTCTTCGCCATCCTGTTCGGCCTGTCGATGGACTACGAGGTGTTCCTTCTCTCCCGCGTACGCGAGGAGTACCTGCGCACCGGAAACAACCGCACGGCGATCGTCGAGGGCGTCTCGCGCACCGCCCGGATCATCACCTCGGCCGCCCTCATCATGGTGGCGGTCTTCCTGTCCTTCGCCGTCGCCGAGGACCCCTCCAGCAAGATGTTCGGGCTGGGCCTGGCCACCGCGATCTTCATCGACGCCACGGTCGTACGCATGGTGCTGGTACCGGCGACCATGACCCTCCTCGGCCGGACCAACTGGTGGCTGCCGATTTGGCTGGACCGGATGCTTCCCCGCGGCCCGGTCGGAACCGACGACACCGACGACACCGACGACACCGACGCGGAACCGTTCGTCACACCTGGCCCGTACGCCGGTCCGGCAGCCCCGCCGCCTCCCGCAGCCGCGTGAACTCCTCGGCCATCGTCTCGGCCGTCCAGTGCGCGTTCAGTCCGCTCGGATTGGGCAGCGCCCAGATCCGGGTCGTGCCGTGCGGTCCGTCGATCGTCCGCTCCTGCGGCCCGACCGCGGCGCGCTTCTCGCCGAAGGCCGTGCGGTACGCGGTGACCCCGACGACCGCCAGCCAGCGCGGGCCGAGCCGCGCCACCTTCTCGGCGAGGATCCGCCCGCCCTCCCGGTACTCCTCGGCGGTCAGCTCGTCCGCCCGTGCGGTCGGCCGCGCCACCACGTTGGTGATGCCGAGGCCGTACGCCAGGAGCTCCTCCTGCTCGGCGGGGCGCAGTTGCCGCGGGGTGAGGCCGGACAGGTGCAGCACCGGCCAGAACCGATTGCCGGGGCGGGCGAAGTGGTGGCCCGTCGCCGCGCTCATCAGCCCCGGGTTGATCCCGCACAGGAGCACGGAGAGGCCGCCCGCGGCCACGTCGGGGACGACGCGGTCGCGGGCGGCCTCCAGCTCCTGCTTGGTGAACCGGGGAGTCCCGGTCAGAGGATCGCTCCGGGGGTGTAGCCGGCGGCCTCCGGGTTCGCCTTCACGATCTCCTCGATCCGGGAGACCACGGCGGCGACCTGGTCGGCGGCGGCGCCCGTGAAGGAGAGCTTGTCGGCCATCAGCTCGTCGAGCTGGGCGCGGTCCAGCGGGATCCGCTCGTCGGCGGCCAGCTTGTCGAGCAGCTCGTTGCGCTCGACGCCCTGCTCGCGCATGGCGAGGGCGGAGGCCACGGCGTTCTCCTTGATGGCCTCGTGGGCGACCTCGCGGCCCACGCCGGCGCGCACCGAGGCCATGAGGACCTTGGTCGTGGCGAGGAACGGCAGGTAGCGGTCCAGCTCGCGGGCGACGACGGCCGGAAAGGCGCCGAACTCGTCGAGCACGGTCAGGAAGGTCTCCAGGAGGCCGTCGAGCGCGAAGAACGCGTCCGGGAGGGCCACGCGGCGCACCACGGAGCAGGAGACGTCGCCCTCGTTCCACTGGTCGCCCGACAGCTCGCCGGTCATCGACGCGTAGCCGCGCAGGATGACCATGAGGCCGTTGACGCGCTCGCAGGAGCGGGTGTTCATCTTGTGCGGCATCGCGGAGGAGCCGACCTGGCCGGGCTTGAAGCCCTCGGTGACCAGCTCGTGGCCGGCCATCAGGCGGATCGTCTTGGCGATCGACGACGGGGCGGCGGCCAGCTGCACCAGGGCGGTGACCACGTCGTAGTCGAGCGAGCGCGGGTAGACCTGGCCGACCGAGGTGAAGGCGTGCGCGAAGCCGAGGTGCGCGGCGATCCGCTGCTCCAGGTCGGCCAGCTTGCCGGCGTCGCCGCCGAGCAGGTCCAGCATGTCCTGGGCCGTGCCGACCGGGCCCTTGATGCCGCGCAGCGGGTAGCGGCCGAGCAGCTCCTCCAGGCGTCCGTACGCCACGAGCAGCTCGTCGGCGGCGGTCGCGAAGCGCTTGCCGAGGGTGGTGGCCTGGGCGGCCACGTTGTGCGAGCGGCCGGCCATGACCAGCTCGCCGTACTCGGCGGACAGCTTGCCGAGGCGGGCGAGGACGGCGACCGTGCGGTCGCGCATGAGCTCCAGGGAGAGCCGGATCTGCAGCTGCTCGACGTTCTCGGTGAGGTCGCGGGACGTCATGCCCTTGTGGACGTGCTCGTGGCCGGCGAGGGCGTTGAACTCCTCGATCCGGGCCTTCACGTCGTGCCGGGTGACCTTCTCGCGCTCGGCGATCGACGCCAGGTCGACGTCGTCGAGCACGCGCTCGTAGTCGGCGAGCGCCGCGTCCGGCACCTCGATCCCGAGGTCCTTCTGGGCACGCAGCACGGCGAGCCACAGCCGGCGCTCCAGCTTCACCTTCTGCTCGGGGGACCAGAGGACGGCGAGCTCCGCGGAGGCGTAGCGGCCGGCCAGGACGTTGGGGATGCGGGGCTTCGCAGTCACAGCTGTCACGTGTCCTGATTCTACTGGCGATTTCTGCAGGCCAGCGCCGCGGTCCGGGCTGGAGCTTGCTACGAGACGGGCGTCACGTCGACGCCACGGGACCGGCCGGGCCGGTCAGGCCGGTCGGGCCGGTCGGGCCGGCCGGGCGGACCGGGCGGAATCGGCCGGGGTGCCGCGTCGGGCGCGCGCCCGGCGGGCCGTCAGACCGCCGGGCCCTCGTACGGCAGCAGCTCCGGGCGCTTCGGCGGGCGTCCGTCGCCCGAGGAGCGGCCGGTGAGCCGGCGGCCGATCCATGGTCCCAGATGCTGCTTCGCGAAGCGGGCGTCGGCCACCCGCCGGTCCAGCCAGCCCGCGCGCTCCGACGGGGGGAGCGGGGAGCGCCAGTCGTCCTCGGCCGGCAGGCCCAGGGTCTGCCACACGGCCTCGGCCACCCGCCGGTGCCCCTCACCGGTCAGATGCAGCCGGTCCACGTCCCACATGCGCGGGTCGCCGAGCGCGGGAGCGCCGTACAGGTCGACGACCAGCGCGCCGTGCCGGGCGGCGAGCTCGTCCACGTACGCGAAGAGCTCCTCCATGCGGGGCCGGAAACGGTCCAGGACCGGGCCGTTGCGGCCGGGGCTGCGCATCAGGACCAGCTGCCCGCAGGCGGGGGTGAGCCGCTCGACGGCCTCGCCGAGCAGACCGCGCACCCGGCCCATGTCGCACTTGGGGCGCAGGGTGTCGTTGAGCCCGCCGACGAGCGTGACGACGTCGGCCTTCATGGCCGCCGCCGTCTCCACCTGCTCGTCGACGATCTGGCCGATGAGCTTGCCGCGCACGGCGAGGTTGGCGTACCGGAAGCCGGGCGTGCGAGCGGCGAGCCGCCCGGCGAGCAGGTCGGCCCAGCCCCCGTAGGAACCGTCGGGCTTCAGGTCCGACATGCCCTCGGTGAAGCTGTCGCCCACGGCGACCAGACTGGTGTAGGTGGCATTCATCTCCATGGCCCAGCGATCGTACCGCGCGGTATGGACGGGGCGCGGGCCGCTGCCCGAGCGGCCGGCGGGGAACGCGCTCGGGGACGCCGAACCGCCCGAAGCACGCCGAAGGGCCCGGGATCTCTCCCGGGCCCTTCGCCCAGCGGTCTTGCGGGGCGCGGCGGCCTTACGGGGCGGAGGGCCGGCCCACCAGCTCCCGCAGCACGTCCTCCATCGTCACCAGGCCGGTGAGCCTGCCGTCCTCGTCCCCGTCGGTGACGGCGGCGAGATGGGTGCGGCTGCGCCGCATCGCCGTCAGGACGTCGTCCAGCGGGGTCGCCGCCCGCACCCGGGCGATCGGCCGCATCGCCGACACCGGGAACGGCTGGTCGCGCGGGGTGACGTCCAGGGCGTCCTTCACGTGCAGGTAGCCGAGGATCCGGCGGCCCTCGTCGACGACCGGGAAGCGGGAGAACCCGGACCGCGCGGCGAGCGCCTCCAGCTCCTCCGGGGTCGTGCCCACCTGAGCGTGCACGACCTTCTCCACCGGCATCACGACGTCCCGCACCGGGCGGCGGCCCAGCTCCAGGGCGTCGTGCAGCCGCTCGGCGGCCCGGTCGTCGAGCAGTCCGGCGTCACCGGCGTCGGTGACCATCCGGGCCAGCTCGTCGTCCGAGAAGGTGGCCGCGACCTCGCCCTTCACCTCGACCCGCAGCAGCTTCAGGATCCCGTTGGCGAAGGCGTTCACCGCGAAGATCACCGGGCGCAGCGCCCGCGCCAGCGTCACCAGCGGCGGGCCGAGCACCAGCGCGGTCCTGCTCGGCTCGGCGAGGGCGATGTTCTTCGGGACCATCTCGCCGAGCAGCATGTGCAGATACGTGGCGACGGTCAGGGCGATCACGAACGAGACCGGGTGCACCAGGCTCTCCGACACGCCGACGGCGTCGAAGACCGGTTCGAGCAGGTGCGCGATGGCCGGCTCGGCCACGATGCCGAGCACCAGGGTGCACAGCGTGATGCCGAGCTGGGCGGCCGCGAGCATCGCCGAGACGTGTTCGAGGCCCCAGACGACACTGCGGGCCCGCCGGTTGCCGGCGTCCGCGAGCGGTTCGATCTGGCTGCGGCGCACGGAGATCAGGGCGAACTCGGCGCCGACGAAGAAGGCGTTGACGACGAGGGTCAGCAGACCGACGAGGAGCTGGATGACGGTCATCGGCCGGCCTCCTCGTCCGGGTCGCCGGTGTGGCGGAGCGGGGCGTGCAGCAGCACCCGGGCCGCCCGCCGCCCGGACGCGTCCACGACGTCGAGCCGCCACCCGGCCAGCTCCACGCTGTCGCCGTTGGCCGGGATCCGGCCGAGTTCGGTGGCGAGCACGCCCGCCAGGGTCTCGTACGGGCCCTCCGGCAGCCGCAGGCCGATGGCCGCCAGCTGGTCGGTCCGGGCCGCGCCGTCCGCCGACCACAGCGTGCGGCCGTCGGCGTCCTCGCCCGCCGGGGCGAGGTCGGGCGTCTCGTGCGGGTCGTGCTCGTCGCGCACCTCGCCGACGACCTCCTCGACGATGTCCTCCAGGGTGACGACGCCGGCCGTGCCGCCGTACTCGTCGATGACGACGGCCATGGTCTGCCGGCCGGACAGCCGGTCGAGCAGCTTGTCCACGGTGAGGCTCTCGGGCACGAGCAGCGGCTCGCGCAGCACGTCGCCGACCGGGCGGCGGTGGCGTTCCCCGGCCGGTATCGCGAGCACGTCCTTGATGTGCGCGATGCCGACGACCGTGTCCAGGTTGCCGCGGTAGACGGGGAAGCGGCTCAGGCCGGTGGCGCGGGTCGCGTTGGCGACGTCCTCGGCGGTGGCGTGCACCTCGAGGGCGGTGAGCTGGACGCGCGGGGTCATCACGTTCTCCGCGGTCAGCCCGGCCAGGTTGAGGGTGCGCACGAACAGCTCGGCGGTGTCGGCCTCCAGGGCGCCCTCCTTGGCGGAGTGGCGGGCCAGGGCGACCAGCTCCTGCGGGGAACGGGCGGAGGCCAGCTCCTCGGTGGGCTCCAGGCCGAGCCGGCGCACGGACCGGTTGGCGGTGTTGTTGAGATGGCTGATCAGCGGCTTGAACGCGGCGGTGAAGATCCGCTGCGGGGTGCCCACCACCTTGGCGACGGCGAGCGGCGAGGAGATCGCCCAGTTCTTGGGGACCAGCTCGCCGACGACCATCAGGACGATCGTCGACAGCGCGGTGCCGAGGACCAGGGCCACCGAGGAGGCGACCGACTCGGACAGGCCGAGGTCCTCGATCGGGCCGCGGATCAGCTTCGAGATCGAGGGCTCGGAGAGCATGCCGACGACCAGATTGGTGACGGTGATGCCGAGCTGGGCGCCGGAGAGCTGGAGGGTGAGCGACCTGACGGCCTTCAGGGCGCCGGTGGCGCCCCGCTCACCGCGCTCGGCGGCGGCTTCGAGCTCGCCGCGCTCGACGGTCGTCAGCGAGAACTCGGCCGCGACGAACGCACCGCAGGCGAGGGCGAGGAGCAGCGCCACGACGAGCAGCAGTACCTCGGTCATCGGCCCTTCACCTCCGTCCCTCGACGAGTCCCATGATCAGTCAGGGGAGGGAGGACCGCGCGATGTCGGCCGGTGGTACGGCTACTGGGAGGCTCGCCCATGGGCGGACGCTCACACCTTTCGGTAGGGGGATCGGCTCTGCCCCTCCATGGTAAAGGATCGGCAAAGCGCTCAGGCGGTGGGGGCCGGCAGCGGCTTCACCCAGCGCGTCCACTGCTCCTCGGGACCGTACGCCGCCGCCCGCCACGCCGCCTGCCCGAGCTCGTTCCGGTCGAGCACCATCGCGTCCGCGCGCCGGCCCCCGAGCCGTACGAATCGCTCCTCGGCGGCCGCGAGCAGCGCGCCGCCGATGCCGCGACGGCGATGGTCCGGACGGACGGCGAGCCGGTAGAGATGGCAGCGCCAGCCGTCGAAGCCGGCGATCACCGTGCCGACCAGCTCGCCGCCGCGCTCCGCGAGCAGCAGGGCCTCCGGGTCGCGGTCGACGAGCCGGGCCACCCCGGCCCGGTCGTCGCTGATGCTCGTGCCCTCGGCCGCGGCCTGCCAGAAGGCGAGCACGGCGTCGATGTCGGCCGCGACCGCGGCCCGTATCCGAAGATCGTCCATGGCGGCCATCCCACTACCGGCCGGCCGTGCCTGTCGACCGTGTTTCGCCTGGCGGAACGCGCTACGCGCCGCGCAGCTCCGCGATCACCGGGCCGAACGCCTCCATCGAGTGGTCGAGGACGGTGAAGTACGAGATGCCGAGCCGCTCGCGCAGGTCGAGCAGCCGGTCGGCGATCTCCCGGACCGTGCCGGCCGCCAGGATCGGCAGGTCCAGGACCTGCTCCTCGGTGAGGTACGGGACGTGCGGGAGGAACTCGGCGGCCGCCGCGGCCCGGTCCTCGGTCACCACGACCCGCTGGATCAGCAGATTGCGCTCCGCGGGCGTCTCCCGCCCGGTCTCCTTCTCGAAGCCCGCGTACGCCTCGACGCGCGCCGCCAGCTCCTCGGCCGTGAGGACGGTGGGTGTGTCGCCGTCGAAGCGGCCGCCCGAGAAAGCCATCACGGCGGCGTGCCGGGCCGCGAGCCGCAGCACCCGGTTGCCGTTCCCGCCGATCAGCAGCGGCACGTGCGCCGGCTCGCCGGTCAACGCCTCGACGGTGCGGGCGAGATGGTCGACCCGCTCGCGCGGCGGCAGGAACGGGATGCCCGCCTGCTCGTGCTCCGCCGGCACATAGCCCGTACCGAGCCCGAGTTCGAGCCGGCCGTCGGTCAGGGCGGCCGTCGTCGCCACCTCACGGGCCAGCAACGACGGGTTCCAGAAACCAGCGTTGAGCACGAACGTGCCCACCCGGGTGCGGGTGGTGGCCTGCGCCGCCGCCACCAGGGAGGGGAACGGGGCGGGCATGCCGAGGTGGTCGGGGACCAGGATCAGGTCGTAACCGAGCTCCTCCGCGCGGGCGCAGCGAGCCCGCCACTCGCTTCCCGTGCCGGCCTGCTCCAGCATGTTGACGGCGAATCGGAACGGTAACACCACGGTGCGACCCCCTCGTTGACGATGTCTGCCACCTGAAACTACCCGGTGAACCTACCCGGTCACGAAGCAGAACTCGTTGCCCTCGGGATCGTGCATGACCTGGAACGATCCCTGTTCGTCCGTCACGATCCCGCCCGAGCGCCGCGCCCCCCACGCGAGTGCCTCGGCCGCCGCCGCGTCCGGGTCGGCCACCTCCACGTCCAGATGGAGGCGGTTCTTCACGGCCTTGCCCTCCGGCACCTGCTGGAACGCGAGCCGCACGAACCCGGGCGGATCCACGTACGACCACTCCGGGCTCCGGTCGACCGGCGTCCCGCCGAGGAGCGCCGCCCAGAACCGCACGAGGGCGGCCGGGGTGGCGCAGTCGAAGACGATCTCCTGAACACGAGCGCGCATGGCGCCAGCGTACGAGTACGGGAGCGGTCAGGCTTCCCAGGTGCCGCCGAACGCCGGCGCCAGCCAGGTCGGCGCGGCCGCCCGGAACGCCTCCGGAGCCAGCGCGCCCGCCCCCTCCGGGACGAGGCCGAGCAGCGGCGCGCCCGCCACCTCCGGCAGGTCGGTCAGATTGCACCGCTCCGCGAGCCCCGGCTCCGCCGGCCAGCTGCCGACGACCACACCGAGCAGCTCGATCCCGCGGGCCCGCAGCGCCTCCGCCGTCAGTTCGGTGATGTTCAGTGTCCCCAGCGCGGCCTGCGCGACGACCAGGACCGGCGCGCCGAGCAGCGCCGCCGCGTCGGCGAGCGTGCCGCCCTCCTCGTCGAACCGCACGAGGAGCCCGCCCGCGCCCTCGACGAGGACCAGGTCGTGCTCCTCGGCCAGCTTCCGCGCCGCGTCGGCCACCTCGGC